>JBOHWA010000526.1:0-2259 GCA_050735855.1 Binatia bacterium | reverse complement strand
GTCCTGCCGGTGACCGCGACGATCTTCTCGCCCGATCGCTGGGGCCTGCCGACCGCCGCCGCCGAGCCGGCCCTGGTGCACAACCCGGTCGACCAGTATCTGCAGACCTTTCTGATCGCCACGACCTACGACAGCGGTCGCGTCGCCCCGAGCCTGAGCATCCTCTACGACTGGGCCGGCGCCCTGGTCGTCCAACCGCAGCTCTCGTACAGCTACGACCCGTTCCGCTTCATCTTCAACTACAGCTACATCTACGCCAGCCGGCTGCGCGGTGGCTCCGGCATCAGCCTGCTACGCGACCGCGACAACGTCCTGTTCCAGGTCGAATACGCGCTCTGACGCCGAGCACCGCCGGTGCGCCGCTGCTCTATAGGGCGATCCGCCGCCGCAGCCACAGGGCCAGCGCCGGGACCAACCACAGCAGCGACGCGGCCGCGCTCGCGTCCGCCCCGGCCGCAATCGCGCAGCTGCCGCCGGCGCCACCGCTGGCGCGCACGGTGGGGAAGAACTTCGGCGTGTCCGTCGGCGTCGGCGTCACGCTGGGGGGAATCGTGGGTGGGGACGTGGCGGTGATGGTGGGCGTGTTGGCGGCGGTGGGCGTCAGGGTGGCCGTCGCGGTCGGCACCGGACTGCCCGCGACGATGATGGCGCCGTCGGCGACCGCCCCCGCGATCGGCTGTAGCTCGGTATCGCGCAGCACCAGGTCGCTGAGCTCGAGCGCCGCCGTGCCCGCCGGGGCGCCGAGCGCGATGCCGAACGCGCAGCGCGCCAGATCGCCGTCGCCGAGCGACTGCGGCAGGCCGGTGGTCGACAGGATGGCCAGGCGGATGCGGCCCTCGGCTTCGACCGAGGCGCTGAGCGCGTGCGTGTCGGCCAGGCGCTCGGCCAGGGCGCAGTCGTCGGCGCTGGTCGAGAGCACCTCGAGCGGATAGGCGACATCGACGGCGGCCTCCGCCGCGCGGCCGTCGCCGTCATCGGCGAGGGCGAGCACCGCGTTCGCCGTCCCGCCCGGCACGCCGACCTCGCCGGTGATCGACACCAGCGGAACCGCACCGGCCGGCGCCGCCGCCCAGCAGACGGCCGCAGCCGCCACCCACATCACGAAGCGTCGCACGGCGTCAGTCGGAGAGATGCGTCAGGGTGCGCAGGGTGAAGTAGTTGTCCGGCCATTGGCTCTCGAAGAACTGCGAGCTGTAGCGCCCGCCCAGCGCCGCGCGGTTGCGCTTGTCGTTGACGCCGATCACCAGGTTGGGCGAGACGGCGGAGAAGCTGCCGTCGGCGCTCTTCGACCAGTGATAGGCGCACATCGCGTTGTAGAAGTATTCGCCGGCACGGTTGTGCACCAGCTTCCAGTAGATCCGGTACATGTCCTTGTCCATGTACATGATCACCTTGCCGAAGTTGTAGTACGGATCGCTCGATGCACCCTCGAGGATCCACACCGGGCGCGGGATCAGCTTGAGGTTCTCGACCACCTGCCAGGGCGCGCCCTTGGCGCCGGGCGTTTCGTAGGCGGCGCGGAAGTAGGGGATCTTCACTTCGGTGCGCGAGGGCGACACCGGCGTCTGCGGCAGCGGATCGGGGCTCAGCACCGGCGCCAGGATGTTGCCTTCACCGACCAGCTTCCACTTGTAGTACTCGACCTTGCCGGCATAGCAGTTCAGGTCGTCGGCGAAGATGTCCATGCCGGCGACCGGCTCCGAGCGCGACGCAGAGCTCGCCTGGCGCACGCGGCGGGTGGCCGGCACGTAGAACCAGGCCTTGTCCTGCGCCGTCCACGAGTTGCTGCGCTTGGACAGACCGCCGACGCCGTCGATGTCGGTCGGCTCGAGCACCGCGGTCAACGCCGTGCCGGAGAGGTTCTCCGGGTTGGGGATCGGTCCGCCGTGCCGGCCCAGGAACGCCTGGGCGTGCAGCCAGAGCTTGATGCGCTTGAACTCGCCCGACTCGTCGATGCCGTTGAGCGTGAAGGTCGCGCCGCCGCCGCCGCCCATCTGGTTGGCGGCGGTGAAGTTCCACGCCATCTTGCAGGCCGCCAGCTCCTCCTTCGGGTCGATGGTCGGAAACGGATAGCCGAAGTAGAACTCGGGCGGCTCGCCGGTTTTGATATCCTTGAGACCGCAGGTCTCCTTGTCGAGGTCGAACTTGCCCTCGTTCGCCTTCGAGGCGTCCCAGAAGGCCTGCGAATAGTTCTGCTTGAAGCGTTCCGGATCGATGCCCTGCACGGTGTAGGTATAGTCACCCGAGCGCACCCGCTTG
>JBOHWA010000525.1:0-3447 GCA_050735855.1 Binatia bacterium | reverse complement strand
TTCCAGGCGCGCTGGCGCACGGCGCGCGCGGCGTGGAAGGAGTCCGAAGCCTTCGCCATCGGGCCGGCGGAGAGTCTGCGCATGCACGCCAAGATCGACTGGGCGCCGATCCGCGCCGATCGCATCGAGGACGAGATCGCCGGCGCTGCGGTCCTGACCGCCGCCCATATCGACGCCCTCGGCGCCACCCTGAAGGGCTTCCTCGCCATCGAGTATCTGCTCTTCGACCCCGCCGGCGACGACGCGGTGCTGGCGGCGATGGGCGGCGAGGGGGGCGTCCGCCGCCGCGCCTATGTTCGCGCCCTGGGCGAGAACCTGCGCCACCAGACGGCGCTGCTGCGCGATGCCTGGTCGCCGGCTGCCGGCAACTTCGCCGCGACGCTCGGCAACGCCGGTCCCGGCAATGCGACGTTCCCCACGGTCAAGAGTGCCATCGACGCGTTGGTCAACCAGATGGTCTTCCTCAGCGAAGATATCGCCGACGCGCAACTGCTCGCCGCCCTGGGCACGCGGACGGGCGGGCAGCCGCGCCCGGAAGTGCTCGACGCCCACCGCAGCGGCAACGGCCTGGCCGATCTGCTCGCCAATCTGGCCGGCCTCGAGACGATGTACTTCGGCGCCATGAGCCAGGTGGTCGACAACGTCAACCCGGACACCGGCGGCGCGCTCAGCCTGTCGATCCAGCGCGCGCTGGAGACGGCGCAGCGGATCTCGGTGCCGCTCGAGCAGGCGGTGGCGCAGCAGAAGCCACTGGTCGAGCGCGCGCAGGTGCGCGCCAAGGAGTTGATGGCGACGCTCGAGATCGACCTGATCAGTGTGCTGGGCGCGACGCTGCGCTTCAACCCGAACGACGGGGACTAGGCGGCTACGCGATGACGCCGCGCGCGCTCTTCCGACCGGTCGACATCGCCTCGCTGGTCGCCTTCCGCATCGCCTTCGGCGGCGTGATGCTGATCGCGATCGGGCGCTACTTCGCGTACGATTGGATCGGCGAGTTCTTCCTCGCGCCGCAGCGGTTCTTTCCCTACCCGGGCTTCGAGTGGATCACGCCGCTGCCCGGCGCGGCGATGTACGGTCTGTACGCGGTGCTCGGTGGCCTCGCGCTCTGTGTCGCGTGCGGGCTGTGGTACCGCCCGAGCGTCGCGCTGCTCGGCCTCGGCTTCACCTACGCGCACCTGATCGATCGCACCAACTACCTGAACCACTACTACCTGCTCAGCCTGCTCTGTCTGCTGCTCCTGATCGTGCCGGCGCACCGCGCCGGGTCGCTCGACGCCCTCCGCCGGCCGGCGCTGCGCGCGACCACGGTGGAGGCCTGGGTGGTCTGGCTGCTGCGCTTCCAACTCGCCGTCGTCTACGGCTTCGGCGCGCTGGCCAAGCTCAACCCCGATTGGCTGCTGCGCGCGCAACCGCTGCGCATCTGGCTCGGCGCCAACGTCGACCTGCCGCTGCTCGGTGTGTGGCTCGAGGAGCCGTGGGTGGCGTACGCGTTCAGCTACGCCGGCCTGCTGTTCGACGCGACCATCGTCGGCTTCCTGCTCTGGCGGCGCAGCCGGCCGCTGGCCTACGCCGCGGTCGTGGGCTTTCACGTGCTGACCGCGCTGCTGTTCCCGATCGGCCTGTTCCCGTGGATCATGATCGGCCTGACGCCGATCTTCTTCGCTCCCGACTGGCCACGCCGCCTGCTGGGCCGCGCCGCGGCGATCGCCCGCGCCGCACGCGATCGGCCGCCGCTCATGGGCCGGCCGCCGTGCGAGCGGCCGACGCCGACGCGGTTGACGCCCTGGCAGGGGGCCACCGCTCTGGCGCTCGGGTTCTACGCCGCGCTGCAGATTGCGCTGCCGTTGCGCCACCTGGCCGTGCCCGGCCAGCTCTACTGGGATGAGCAGGGCTTCCGCTTCGCCTGGCAGATCATGGTGATGGAGAAGTACGGGCAGGCCGCCTTCGACGTGCGCGATCCAGCCAGCGGCGACACCTGGCACATCGCGCCGCGCGACTATCTCACCAGCCTGCAGACGCGCATGATGGCGACTCAGCCGGACATGATTCACTCGTTCGCCGGCATGCTCGCGGACGAGTTTCGCCGCCGTGGCCACCCGGCCGTCGAAGTGCGCGCGGACGTGCGGGTGACGCTGAACGGGCGGCCGCATCAACTCTTGATCGATCCCGGCGTCGACCTGGCACGCGCCGACCTCCCGGCCGGTTGGATCCTGCCGCTGGCCGATGCCCCACCCGGCCGGCTCGCCGCGGCGCGCTGAGAGGGGCGCGGACGTCAGGCGGCGGGCGCGACGCCTAGTGAGACGACACTCGAGCCCGTCGGCGCACCCCAGCCCGGCACCAGCCTCCCCGGTGCGATCTGTATTGAAAACGATTCTCAAAATCAATATAGGAATCACCATGGAGGACAGAGTATGAGCCGCGGACTTCCCCTGATCGCCCTGACGCTGTTTGTCGGCGTCGGCTTCGTCTGGCGCAGCTGGTACCAGGTGCGCCGCTTCGGCAGCTCCGGCATCGTCCTGTTCCAGTCGGGGCGCTGGGCCCAGCACCTGCGCGAGGCGGCCCTGTTGGTGATGGTGCTGGCGATCGGCGGGCAGGCGGTGGCGGCGGCGGTCGCCTCGCCGACGCTCGCGGCCAGTCTCCTCTGGCCCGTCGGCGCCGCCGGGCAGGTGTGCGCCATCGCACTGGTGCTGGCGGGGACGGGCGTGATGGTGCTGGCGCAGCTGCAGATGGGCGCCTCGTGGCGGGTCGGCATTGACGAGGGCGCACGTCCGGGGCTGGTGCGCTCCGGTCTGTACCGCCTGTCGCGCAACCCGATCTACGTCGCCATGCTGCTGGCGCTGCTCGGCTTCGTGCTGTTGCTGCCGACCTGGCTTTCGCTGCTCACGCTGCTCGCCACGGTCGTGGGCATCCGCCGCCAGGTGCTGGAAGAGGAGGCGTACCTGCTGCGCACGTACGGAGACGACTTTGCCGACTACGCGGCGCACGTCGGGCGCTTTGTCCCCGGCGTCGGGCTGGTCGACGGCTGAAAGCACCGCCGCCCCGCCAAGCATCGCCGGGCGCCGCTGGAGGGCGCCGGGCCCTCGGCGCCGGGGGTGGGGCGGGATGCTCGTCGCCAGCAGCGGCGCCCTCCCGGCGATGCCTGAGAAGAACGCCGGGTCAGCTGTCGACGTCGAAGCGCACCGGGATGGTGAGTTGCAGGCTGTCGCGTTCGACCTCGGTGGGCAGCGGATCGAACGGCGCCGCGCGTGCGACCATGTCCTGCGCTTCCTCGTCAAGCAGTTCGCTGCCGCTCGAGCGCTTCACCTGCACCTTGGCGGGCCGCCCGTCGCGATCGATGACGATGAACAGCATCGCCGTGCCGGTACTGCCACGACGGCGGGCGAGGGCCGGGTAGCGCTTCACCGCTTCGAGCTGCAGGCGCACGGCGGAGAGATAGCGGGCGATGAC
>JBOHWA010000524.1:0-9358 GCA_050735855.1 Binatia bacterium | reverse complement strand
GTGCGGATCTGCTCCAGGGCGTCTTTCATCGCACCGGGTGAGACGCGGACCGAGCCGGGCGGCCGGCTCAGTCCGCGGTCTGCGTCCTTACGCCGCCAGTTTCGCCTTGGCGACGTCGGCGATGGCGTTGAAGCCGGCGGGGTCCTTCATCGCCAGCTCGGCGAGCACCTTGCGGTCGATCGCGATGCCGCACTTGGTCAGGCCGTGCACCAGCTGCGAGTAGCTCAGCCCGATCAGGCGGGCCGCCGCGTTGATGCGGATGATCCACAGGCTGCGGAACTCGCGCTTCTTCACTTTGCGATCGCGGTAGGCGTAGGTCAGGCCCTTCTCGACCGTCTCGCGCGCGGCGCGATAGAGCTTGCGGCGCCCGCCGACGTTGCCCTTCGCTGCCTTCATGATCTTCTTGTGGCGGGCGTGGCCCTTGGTTCCTCGTTTGACGCGTGGCATGGGGTCTCCTTTTCGTCTGCTCGCCGCGGCTCAGAGGTACGGCAGCAGGGCGCGGATCTTCTTGGCGTTGGTGGGGTCGACCAGCGGGCGGGCGCGCAGACCACGCTTCGCCTTGCGCGTCTTGCAGCTCAGCTGGTGGCGCCGGTAGGCCTTGGCGCGCTTGAACTTGCCGGTGCCGGTGATCTTGAAGCGCTTGGCCGCTCCGCGGTTGGTCTTCATCTTGGGCATGTGGCCTCCTCGTTCGATCGATGTTCGGCGGCGCCGCGGCGGCGCACCTCGTCGTGCAATTGGTTGATGAATGTGTCGAGCGCCAGCGGCGCGCGGCTGCCGCCGCTGCGGCTGCGCGGGGCGATCGTGGCGTCGGCGGCTTCCTGGTCGCCGACCACCAACATGTACGGCACCTTGGCGAGCTGCGCCTCGCGCACCTTGTAGCCGAGCTTCTCGTTGCGGTCGTCGAGCGCGGCGCGGAACCCCGCCGCCTGCAGGCGCTCGAGCACCGACTGGCCGTAGGCCTCCTGGCGCTCGGTCAGGGTCAGCACCCGCGCCTGCTCGGGCGCCAGCCAGAGCGGGAAGGCGCCGGCGCAGTGCTCGATCAGGATGCCCATGAAGCGCTCGATGGTGCCGAGGATGGCGCGGTGGATCATCACCGGGCGCGCCTCTGTGCCGTCGGGTCGCACGTAGGTCAGATCGAAGCGCTCGGGCAACGCGCCGAAGTCGAGCTGAATGGTGGCCAGCTGCCAGGGCCGCTTCAGCGCGTCGAGCACGACGAAGTCGATCTTCGGCCCGTAGAACGCCCCGTCCCCGGCGTTGATCTCGTAGGCGATGCCGGCGTCGCGCAGCGCCGCGGCGAGGGCGCCCTCGGCGCGCTCCCACAGCGCGTCGCTGCCGATCGACTTCTCCGGTCGGGTCGACAGCAGGACGCGCCGCTCGTTGAAGCCGAAGTCGTTGTAGACCTCGTCGATCATGCGCAGCAGGGCGCTGATCTCGTCGCCGATCTGCTCCGGCATGCAGAAGACGTGCGCGTCGTCCTGTGCGAAGCTGCGCACCCGGGTCAGGCCGTGCAGCGTGCCGGAGCGCTCGGCGCGGTGCAGGCGGCCGAAGTCGGCGTAGCGGATCGGCAGTTCGCGGTAGGAGCGCTTGCGGGTCGCGAAGATGACGCAGTGCGAGGGGCAGTTCATCGGCTTGACCGCGAACTCGCGTTCCTCGAGCTGGGCGAAGTACATGTTGTCGCGGTAGTTGTCGTAGTGGCCGGAGCGCTTCCACAGCTCGACGTCCATGACCTGCGGTGTGATGACCTCTTCGTATCCGTACTTGCGGTAGAGCCCGCGCACGTAGGCGATGAGCTCGTTGTAGACCACCGCGCCCTTGGGGTGGAAGAACGGGCTGCCGGGGGCGACGACGTCGAAGGTGAAAAGGTCGAGCTCCTTGCCGAGGCGGCGGTGGTCGCGCTTCTTGGCTTCCTCGATGCGCGCCAGGTGCTCCTGCAGCAGCTGCTTGCTGGCGAACGCGGTGCCGTAGATGCGCTGCAGCATCTCGTTGCGCTCGTCGCCGCGCCAGTAGGCGCCGGCGATGCCGGTGAGCTTGACGGCGCGATGCGCGCCGGTCGACGGCACGTGCGGGCCGCGGCACAGGTCGACGAACTCGCCCTGCCGATAGAGCGACACGCGCGGCTCCGCAATGCCCTCGATGATCTGCACCTTGTAGTGCTCGCCCATCTCGGCGAACAAGCGGATCGCCTCGTCGCGCGGCAGCTCTTCGCGGGTGACCGGGAAGTCGCTCTTGATGATGCGCTGCATCTCGGCCTCGATGCGCTCGAGGTCCTCGGGGGCGAAGGGCGTGTCCTTCTTGAAGTCGTAGAAGAAGCCGTCCTCGATGGTCGGACCGATGGTCACCTGGGTCTCGGGGAACAGGCGCTTGACCGCCTGCGCCATGAGATGGGCGGCCGAGTGACGCAGCACGTCGGTGCCCTCGGGCGAGTCGGCGACGACGCTCGCGATGCTGCAGTCCTCGTTGAGCGGGTACGCGAGGTCGACGACGCGCCCGTTGACCCGCGCCGCGACGGCGACCTTCAGATCGGTCGCCCCGGCCTGCTTGAGCGCAGCGACCGCCTTGGTGCCGGCGGCGACTGTCTGCGTGCGCCCGTCGGGCAGCGTGACCGTGATATCCATGCGTTCGATGCGTGCCGTGGCGACGACGGCGGCCGAGCGGAGGTGCCGCGCGGCCGCTGCCTGGTGGGCAGCGGCCGCGCAGATGGTAGGCACGGGCGGATTTGAACCGCCGACCCCTTCCGTGTCAGGGAAGTGCTCTCCCCCTGAGCTACGTGCCTTCAGTCTCCTGCCGCGTTCGTCCTGCCTGCAATGCTGCCAACTCCCGCTGCCGGCGCCGTCAGAAACGACGTTCGCGCGCCGCCCCTGCCGAGCCCCAACTGCTCGAATAGAACTGAATTCGCATTGCTAGCAACTTGCCCCTGTAGGGTCAAGAAAGCATCGCCCACGGGCGGCGACGCGGGGCCCGGCCGGGGCCGACAAAACAGCGCATCGGGACGTCCCCGAGGGGGCCATCCCGATGCGCCGGGGGAGCGGGCGCGGCCCGCTCAGAACTGCAGGGTGAGCTTGATGCCGGACTCGTCGCGGCGGGAGTTGAGACCGCCGGCGCCCCACGGGTCCAGACTGGTCTCCTGAGCCCCGAGGTTCGAGAACAGCTTCTCCTGGAACTGCAGGATCAGGTTGTTGGTGATGAACCAGTCGAGCTTGAGCTGGCAGAGCAGGTTGCGGTTGACCGGGTCGATGGCGATGGCGCCGAACGGCACGATCGTGCCGCCGAGGTAGAAGCTGGTCGCCGCGATGGTGGCGAGCATTTCCCACGCCCGGACGTTGTCGGCGTTGCCGTTGATCAGATTGGCGTTCTGCGTGCGCTCGATCTGGCCGGCGAACTGACCGTTGTCCCACTGCCCAACGCCGTTGGTCAGATTGCGCGTGACGGGGTTGCTAGACGGCGGGTTGTAGTACGGCAGCTCGCCGGCGCTGAGCACGCCGCCGCGCAACTTACCTGACTGGCCGGCGACGTAACTCCAGAAGAACTGGCCAGTGAGGAACCAGGTCGTGCGCGGGTTCAGCCACTTGATCCAAGTCGGGCGGTCGAAGCCGACCATGCCGGCCCAGACGTCGCGCGTGGTGTAGCCGAGCGGGATGCGCTGCGGCTGAGCGTCGCCCGACTGGTTGACGACGAAGGGACGGTCCTTGAGGTACGCGCTCTGAAACGGCGCGTCGATCTGGTAGGCCATCTCGAGGCGGAAGACGGTGTTGCTGTTGCCCTCGAAGTAGTTGCCGGTGACGCCGAAGATGTTCGTGTACGGGTGCACGAACTCGGCGGTCACGTCGGCCGGGAACGTCGGGCGACCGGCGAAGGTCGCGATCGGGCTGTTCGGATCCTGCGGGTTCTGCCGGATGGCATTGGGCGGAGTGAACGTGTCGGGCACCACCACCTTGTCGATCTTCAGCGCGAATGGCGCCCCGGCCACGGCGCCGATGCCGCGCGAGCGGCCGTACAGGTAGTTGGCGGTGAACTCGAAGCCGTCGATGCCCAGCGCATCGGTGACGCCGTGGAAACGGATACCGACCTCGCTGGCATCCTGCGGGTTGCGGCTGAAGTCACCCTTGCGAAAGCTGGTGCCCTGCAGGTTGAAGTTCGGTGACAGCAGGATCGGCTGCGACGTGCTCGGCATCTGGATCTGCCCCGCGCGCACCGGGTTGGGCACCGGGACGGCCCACGGCGCCGGCAGGAACTCGACCTTGTTGCCGGGCTGGAAGTCACCCGGGTTGTACACCACCTCGGCGAAGGCGTTGCTGATCGGGCCCATGTCGCCGAAGTCCCAGATGCCCTTGATCAGCCAGAGCGGGATGCGGATCTTGTCCCACTCCTCCTGCTGCAGGTGCCAGGTGGTATCGAGCGGGTTGATGATGTCCATCAAGCGGAACTGATCGCTCTCGCCCCAGATCACCTGCTGGCGGCCGAGGCGCAGGCTGAGCGGCGCGTCGGCGAGCTTCATGTCGATGTAGGCCTCGCGCAGGGTGTTGGTGAACGCCAGCGCGTCGCGCGCCTCCGACGGGGTCCGCGTGTAGAGGCCTTGCCTGGGGCACGGGTTCGGGCCCCCGACTGGACAGTTGGTGGTGGTGTCACCGATCGTGTTGCCGGAGATTGGACCGCCGACGATGTCGTCGAACTTGGTGACACCTTTCTGGCGGCCGCCGGGCGCAATGCCCCAGAAGCTGTCGTAGGTGCCGCGGTAGAGGACGTACAGGCTCGACCGCTTGAGGAACGGGACATCGACGCGGTCGATGAACTTGCCGTCCTGCAACCAATCGTAGTCGAGGCGCAGCAGCGCCGTGTTGCGGTTCTGGATGAACTGCCACTCGTCGATCGACGGCGAGCGCACCAACGTCTGTGAATCGATCGAGCCGGAGAGCTGCACCGGTCCGTACTTCAATGTCGCCCTCACCGCCGGCACTGGTGCCAGCAGGAGTGAAAGTGCGACGAGCGCGGCAGACAACCTCCTCCACCGCAACACGCGATCGCATTGAGCCATAGCGCCCCCCTTTCGACTTGTTGCGGCGGTCCGCCCCACGCCAACCAGGACCGCCGAGACGGGCTGGTCTTACTCAGAAGATCCGCGGATTTGCAAGCCGCTTGCGGGCATGCGCCGGCCACGTTGACTGCCCACCAGACGGCTGGTACTCGCAGCCCATGTCGACGGTGCGCACGCGCTTCGCGCCGAGCCCCACCGGGCACCTGCACATCGGCGGTGCGCGCACCGCGCTGTTCAATTTTCTCTTCGCCCGACACCACGGCGGCGCCTTCGTCCTGCGCGTCGAGGATACCGACCGCGAGCGCTCGACGACGGCCTCGACCGAGGGGATCTTCGACAGCCTGCGCTGGCTCGGCCTGACCTGGGACGAGGGCCCGTTCTTCCAGAGCGAGCGCGGCGAGCTCTACAGCGCGCACGCGCAGCGCCTGCTCGCCACCGGCCACGCCTACCGCTGCTACTGCAGCGCCGAGGCGCTCGAGCAGCAGCGCCAGACGGCCCAGGCGGCGGGCCTCCGCCCGGCCTACGACCGCCGCTGCCGCACGCGGACGACACCGGGGGACGGCCCGTTCACCGTCCGTTTCAAGGCGCCGCTCGACGGCGAGACGGTGGTCGACGATGCGCTGCGCGGCACGGTCATCTTCCAGAACACGGAGATGGACGACCTCATCATCCTGCGCTCCGACGGTTCGCCGACGTATAACTTCTGTGTCGTCGTCGACGACGCGATGATGCAGATCACCCACAGCATCCGCGGCGACGACCACCTCGCCAACACCCCGAAGCAGGTGCTGATCTATCAGGCCTTCGGCTTCACCCCGCCGCAGTTCGCGCACGTGCCGTTGATCCTCGGCATCGACCGCGCCCGCATGAGCAAGCGCCACGGCGCCACCTCGGTGCTCGCCTATCGCGACGAGGGCTACCTGCCGGCGGCGCTGAACAACTACCTCGTCCGCCTCGGCTGGTCGCACGGCGACCAGGAGATCTTCACGCTCGACGAGTTGGTGGCGCACTTCGCGCTCGATGCGGTCGGCAGCTCCGCCGGCGTCTTCAACCCCGAGAAGCTCGACTGGGTCAACGCCCAACACCTGAAACGCACCCCGAGCAGCGAGCTGGCCCCGCTGGTCAAGCCGTTCATCGCGGCACGCGGCTGGACGCCGCCGGGTGACGACGCCTGGCTGGCGCAGGCGGTGGCGACGCTGCAGGAGCGCGCCAAAACCCTGGTCGAGCTGGTCGATATGGGCGCGTACTACTTCGCCGACGACATCACGCTCGACCCCGCCGCCGCGGCCAAGCATCTCGGCAAGGCCGACCCCGCCGTGCTGCGCGATCTGCGCGCCGGGCTCGCCGACCTGCCCGAGTGGACGCTGCCCGCCGTGCAGAGCGCCTTCGAAACCATCCTCGCGCGCCACCACCTGGCGCTCGGCAAGCTCGCCCAGCCGGTGCGCGTCGCGCTCACCGGCGGCACCGTCAGCCCCGGCATCTTCGAGCTCGCCACCGTGCTCGGCCGCCCGCGCGTGCTGGCGCGCCTCGACCGCGCCATCCCGCTTAGCGGCGGCACCCCGGCAGCACAGCCCGCGGCGTAAGCGTGACCGCTCACGCCTTGCCGGACTTCTCGATCTTCGCCCACGCGTCGCGCAGGCCGACGGTGCGGTTGAACACCGGCTGGCCCGGGCGCGAGTCGACATTGTCGGCGCAGAAGTACCCCTGGCGTTCGAACTGCCAGCGGCTGCCCGGCGCGGCCTGCGCCAGAGCGGGCTCGAGCTGACAGCCGCTGAGGACCTCGAGCGACTGCGGGTTCAGGAAGGTGGTGTAGTCGGCCCCGTCCTTCTCCGCGCCCGGGTTCTCGACGGTGAAGAGGCGGTCATAGAGCCGCACCTCGGCCGACATGGCGTGCGCGGCCGACACCCAGTGCAGCGTCGCTTTCACCTTGCGGCCGTCCGGCGCGTCGCCGCCGCGCGTCGCCGGATCGTAGGTGCAGTGCAGCTCGACCACCGCGCCGCTGGCATCCTTCACCACCGATTCGCAGCGGATGAAGTACGCATAGCGCAGGCGCACCTCGCGGCCCGGCGCCAGGCGGAAGAACTGGTTGGGAGGGTCCTCGAGGAAGTCGTCCTGCTCGATGTACAGCACGCGCGCGAACGGCAGCGCCCGGGTGCCGGCGCTGGCGTCCTCGGGGTTGTTGACCGCCGCCAGCTCCTCGCCCTGCCCCTCCGGATAGTTGTCGATGACGACGCGCAGCGGGCGCAGCACCGCCATGGCGCGCGGCGCGCTGCGGTTGAGTTCGTCGCGCACGGCGTGCTCGAGCATGGCGACGTCGACCACGCTGTCGCGCTTGGAGACGCCGATGCTGGCGCAGAAGGCGCGGATGGCCGCGGGCGGATAGCCGCGGCGGCGGATGCCGGCGAGGGTCGGCATGCGCGGGTCGTCCCAGCCGCTGACGTGTCCGCGGCCGACCAGCTCGAGCAGCTTGCGCTTGCTCAACACCGTGTACGTCAGGTTCAGCCGCGCGAACTCGATCTGCTGCGGGTGGCAGGGTACCGGCAGGTTGTCGAGCACCCAGTCGTACAGCGGCCGGTGGTCCTCGAACTCGAGCGTGCAGATCGAGTGCGTGATGCCCTCGATGGCGTCCGACAGGGCGTGCGCATAGTCGTACATCGGATAGATGCACCAGCGATCGCCGGTGCGGTGGTGGTGCGCCTGCTTGATCCGGTAGATGGTCGGATCGCGCAGGTTGATGTTCGGCGAGGCCATGTCGATCTTGGCGCGCAGCACGTGCGCGCCCTCGGCGAACTCGCCGGCGCGCATGGCGGCGAACAGGCGCAGGCTCTCGTCGGCCGGTCGCTCGCGGTACGGACTGTTGCGGCCGGGCTCGGTCAGCGTGCCGCGATGGGCGCGGATCTCGTCGGCGCTGAGGCTGTCGACGTAGGCCAGGCCGGCGCGGATCAGGTGGACGGCGTAGTCATACAGCGGCTCGAAGTAGTCCGAGGCGTAGAAGAGCTTGTCGGCCCAGTCGAACCCCAGCCAGCGCACGTCGGCCTGGATCGAGTCGACGAACTCGACGTCCTCCCTGGCCGGGTTGGTATCGTCGAAGCGCAGATGGCAGACGCCATGGTTCTCCACCGCGATGCCGAAGTTCAGACAGATCGACTTGGCGTGGCCGATGTGGAGGTAGCCGTTGGGCTCGGGCGGGAAGCGGGTGACGACGCGGTCGCCATTCTTGCCGCTCGCCAGATCGCGCGCGACGATGTCGCGGATGAAATCACTGGGCGTGGAAGCCCCGGGGGTCGGCATGGCGTCGCGTCTCCTGTTGTGCGCGCCGCCCGGCGGCGCTGGCCGAGACTATATGCGGTCGGCTCGCGTCGCAACGCGTCGCCTTCCACGAGCGTCACTCGAGCAGGCGCGCCGTGTAGGCGAACATCACTGCGCCGAGGGCGGCCATCGCCAATCCCCCCCAGCGCAACCAGATGCCGCGGCCCGTCAGGGCGAAGTCGCCGATGACGCTGCACCAGGTCCATAAGATGACCCCGCCGATCGAGACCAGCAGGTACTCGAACGGGTCGAGCCGTACGAGGTGGGCGACCTGCCCGAGCACCTGATCCGCCAACCCCAGCACGCAGCACAAGGCTACCCACCAGTCGCAGCTCTATCAACGAAAAGAATGCCGGCTGGGTCGCGGCCCAGAGACCGCGCGGCCGGAATCCACCGCGGCGGCCAGCGGCGGGTTGACAGGCCGGCTAGGGGCAGGCGTAACTCGGGTCATGATGCGCCGTCTGACCTCGTTCGGACTCGGGCTCGGAACCACCGCCGTGGTGCTGGCCCTGCTGCTCGCCTCGAGCGGCTGCTCCGACTGCAGCCTGTCGATCTCGACCCCGTCGCTGCCCGACGGCGTCGTCGGCGAGCGCTACTTCTACCCGCTCAGCTCGCAGTGCGGCGGCGGCGCGTGGTTCCTCCAGACCGGCCAGCTGCCGCCCGGCATCGCGCTGCAGGACAACGGCGACGTGCAGGGCACGCCGACGCTGGCGGGCCTGTACACGTTCACCGTCGGTGTCTTCGACTTCGACACCGGTGAGTCAGCCTACAAGGGCTTCGCCATCACCATCGATCGCGAGCCCCTGGACGAAGGGTGAACGCCGCCATGCTCGTCAGCATCCTCGCCATCGGCCTGCCGATGCTCGGCGCCCTGCTCGGCCTCTGGCTGGTGCGCCGCCAGGTGCCGCTGGCGGTGCTGAAGGAGCAGCACGAGGTCGCCGGCATCAGCTTCGCGGTTGTCGGCGGCTTCTACGGCATCATCCTGGCCTTCGTGCTGGTCGCCTCGTGGGAACGCTT
>JBOHWA010000523.1:0-2448 GCA_050735855.1 Binatia bacterium | reverse complement strand
GGCGCGCTGCGGGCGCGCCATCGAGCGCGCGGCGAGCCATTCGGCGGCCGGCTGCCAGACCTGGCGCGGCGCGCTGGCGCCGGCGAAGACGCCCATGTGGCCGCCGGGCACGAGCTGGAAGGTGGCGTCGGGGCTGCCGACCGCGTCGAGTTGGGCGCGCACCGCGTCGGCCGGTGCGATGGCGTCGGTGCGGCCGGCGAAGGCGAGCAGGTTGGCGCGGATCGTCGTCAAGTCGGCGACCTTGCCGCCGAAGCGCATCTTGCCGCGCACCAGCGCGTTGCGGCGCATGAAGTCGCGCACGAACTGCTGGAAGGCGCCCTGCGGGTAGTCGATGAACTGGCTCACCCACTGGTTCATCGCGTCGAAGCCGTTGACGTACTCGCGATCCCACATGTTCATGAACAGGTCGGCGTAGCGGGTGATGTTCTTGGCCGGCGTCATCAGCCGGAAGACCGCGCTCGACAGGCCGCCGGGGACGTTGCCGATGCGGCGCGAGAGCAACTCGACCTGGCCGCCGCCCATCTGCGCCGCCCAGGCGAAGAGGCCCATCTTGCTGACGTCGAGCGGCGCGCCGATGGTGACCAGGTTGCGCACCGCGCGGTCGCGCGTGACGCCGAGGTACATCAGCCCGAACAGCCCGCCCATGCAGTAGCCGAGCATCGACAGCTCGCGGCTGCCGGCCGCCTCGCAGACCTGGCGGCAGGCGGTCGGCACCCAGTCGAGCACGTAGTCGTCGAGGGTGACGTAGGCGTCGGCGGCGTCGGGCTCGCCGAAGTCGACCAGGTAGACCGCGAAGCCGCGGTCGAGCAGATGGCGCACCAGGCTGCGTCCGGGCAGGAGGTCGAAGATGAACGGCTTGACCATCAGCGGCGGCACCAGCAGCACCGGCAGATCGTGGCGCGGCTCGATGTGCGCGTGGGCATGATGGTAGCGCCGCACCTCGAGCTTGCCGCGCTGGTAGACGACCTCGTACGGCGTCCGTCCGACGACCTGCGCCGGATTGCGGATGAGCCAGTCGACACCGTTCAGAAAGCGCAGCAGCGCGCGCTGCGCCTGCACTTCCGCCAGGTGCTCTCCGCGCGCCAGCAGCGTCTCGAACATGGGCGCGAACCCTAGCCAAGTGCCTGCTCGCGGGCAATCGCCATCCTGTGCGATACCCGCGCTATGGACGATGTTTCGCATGGTCTCGAGGTGGCGCAGGCGGCGGTGCAGGAGGCGGCGGTGCGCATCCGCGCCGTCGCCGGCCAGGCGCGGCGCATCGAATACAAGAGCGCCATCGATCTGGTCACCGAGATCGACGGCGAGATCGAGGCGCTGGTCGGCGCGCGGCTGCGCGCCGCCTTTCCGTCGCACGTCATCGTCGGCGAGGAGGCGTCGGCCGGCAAGCCGGTGCGGCCGCAGGCGGATCAGTGGGCCTGGTATCTCGACCCGATCGACGGCACGACCAACTTCGCCCACGGTCACCCGCAGGTGGCCGTCTCACTCGCCCTGGCGCGCGGCACGCAGCTCGAGCTTGGCATCGTCTGCGATCCGGGCCGCGACGAGACCTTCACGGCGCGGCGCGGCGGCGGGGCGACGCTGAACGGCCGGCCGATCCGCGTCTCCGCGGTCGCCGAGCTCGGCGCGGCGCTGCTGGCCAGCGGGCTGCCGTACGATCGGCGGGTCCACCTCGACGCCTACTTCGACGTCTTCAAGGCTTTCGTCATGCGCGCCCAGGGCATCCGCCGCGCCGGCTCGGCCGCGCTCGACCTCTGCTGGCTCGCCTGCGGGCGCTTCGACGCCTACTGGGAATGGAAGCTGGGCCCCTGGGATGTCGCCGCCGGCGCGCTCATCGTGCGCGAAGCGGGCGGCATGGTCAGCGATTTCACCGGCGGCCCCTTCGACCTCTACGGCCAGCAGACGTTGGCCTCCAATGGCCACCTGCACGCGGCGATGATCGACGTGCTGCGCACCTTCCCGCCGCCGCCGTAGGCCGCCCCGTCCGCCCCGCCCCCGGCGCCGAGGGCCCGGCGCCCTCCAAGTCGCCGGCGTGGCATGCGAGTCCCGAACTGGAGGGCGCCGGTCCCTGGGCGCCGTGCTCGCGATATGCATCTCTCCACCTGTTTGCGGTACCGCCGCTCGTCGGCGCCGTGCTCACGCCAGCCAGCGCGACGGCGTCAGCCCCTCGCGCGCCGGGCCCGCGCCACGTGGCGCAGGACCTCCGGCACCAACGGCAAGCCGCGGCGCGAGGCGGCGGCGACGGCGTTGAGCGCGGCTTCACGCGCCGGGCTCCATTCGAACCCGTAGCGGCGGCGCAGCGACGGCGGCAGCAGGCCGACGGTGAACAGGCGGCTGGTGCCGGCGAGCTGGCGCAGGCCGGGCAACAGCGGCGGGCGCAGGATCGCGGCGGCGAGGGCGCGCCCGTCGCGGCCGATGCTGAGCTCGCGGCTGGCCAGCCGGGCGCGCATG
>JBOHWA010000522.1:0-3418 GCA_050735855.1 Binatia bacterium | reverse complement strand
GTACGAGGACGGCACGGTGGTCGAGCGCGTCGAGACGGCGTTGGATCTGAATACCGGGACGCTGATCGCGTGCGGGGTGAGCGGGTCGGTGGGCGGGCTGGTCGCGCTGCCGGATACGTCGCTGCGGTTTCAGGGGAACCGGGGCGGGGCGGTCAACCCAAACAGCGCGCCACACGACGGCGGCGGGGCGAAGCAGGGGCTGCACTTGTCGCACGGCGACAAACAGCAGACGCTCGACGGCGGGCGCGTGCTCGAGTTCCAGGGCGTCGGGCAGGATCGCTTCGAGAAGGCCGCGATGGCGTTCGAGGGCTGGTTCAACACCGAGCAGACCACCGGCACGCTGCTCGGCTGGCTGAGCCTCGACGCGCCCGGCCTGGTGCTCGACCTGCAGACCAGCGGCGACGGCGCTCGGCTCCGTCTACGCACCTGGGAGTTCACCTTCGTGCCGCTGCCGCCACGCGGTGGGCTCGGTCAGGGCACCGTCGCGTTCGAGATGCTGTCCGGCGCGGGCTCGGTGCAGCTCGGCCGCTGGCACCACGTCGCGTTCAGCTACGACGGATTCCACGCGATGCTCTACCTGGACGGCGTGCTGGTCGCGCGGAGCGCGCTGCGCAGCACCAAGACGCCGCTGATCGACGACAAGAAGACCGCCGTCGGCATCGTCATCCCGACCGACGGACCCGTCACGCTCGGCCGGCATCCGCAGCCGGCGCAGAATCAGGCGGCGGTGGCGACGTCCCTCCTCGGCCGCATGACCGAGTGGCGCCTATACAACCGCCGCCTGACGGCTGGCGCGATCATCCAGCGCATGTTCCGCCGCGTGTCCGCTGCCGAGATTGCGGTGATGCAGGCTGAGGACGGGTTGGTGTGCTGCCTGCACTTCGACGACGGCGCCGGCCAGACCGCCGCCGACGCGACGACGAACAACCTGGACTTTACGTGGGATCAGCAACAGGTGGGAACGGTCGCCCTGCCGCCGCAACTCGCCTGGGCACCGGACACCGGCCGCCTCTGGCGCGGCTACCCGACCGCGTACAAGGACATCGGCGCGGGTATCCTGATCACCGAGGCGCGCAGCCCCGGCCGCGAGACGCCGCCGCTCTCGCTGGACATCGACGGCGAGGTGATTCGCGTCACCGATGCGCCATTCAACGTCACGCTGCCAGACGGGCGCGAGTTCACCGGCGTGGGGCACTTCGGCACCGTCTCCCCGATCATCGAGACGGGCGACCTGGTGCCTACCACGATCAATCTGGGGCTGTCGGGCATCGCAGCACAGCTGGTCTCGCTGGCGCTGCAGTCGGTCTACCTGGACCGGCCCTGCCTCGTGTACCACGTCGTCTGGAACGACCTCGGCGTGATGCTCGACCCGTTCCTGTTGTTCGAGGGGAAGGTCGACCGGATGGACCTGTCGCTCGGTGTGACGGGTACGGTGAGCATCGTCGCGTCGAACAACCTGAAGAACTGGCGGCGACCGACCAACCTGCGCTGGAACGACGAGGGGCACCGGGCGCTCTACCCGGATGACTACGGCTTCGAGTTCCAGGCGGAGATGGTGGACAAGCAAGTGTGGTGGCCGGCGCGGGTTGAGGGCGCGAGCCCGACGACCGAGGAGGCGGTATGAACGACCGCGTCCTTCGCGACTACCACGGCGACCTGCCGCACATGCTCGAGGTCGAACCACCGCCCGGCGTCTGGCAGGCGCGCGCGTCGCTTTGGTGCGGTGCGCTGCGCTGCCCCAAGTCCGTCGCCGTCGCCGCGAGCAGGCACGAGTTGGGCGCGCTGGTACGGAGCTACGTGTGCCCGCGGTGTGGGCGGGGGAACCTGCGATGACCGACTGCATTGACCTCGCCGCCACCTACGGCGACCGCTACCGGATCAGCAGCGAGCCGCAGGCCGCGCTGTGGCCGCCGGCTGACCGCCTGTGGCTCGCCCGCATCGCCTGCCTGCACGGGCACGTCGGCGTGCAGGGCGGCCGGCGGCTGGTCGCCTTCACCGATCGCGCCCGCATCGGCGCCCAGCTCCGGGCCCTGCCCGGTATCGAGCGGGCGCAGGGCGACGCCGAGGTGCGGGCGGTCTTCGATGTCGACCACCTGTCCGCCGTGCTGGCGCTGCTGCGGCCGTATCGGCGCCGGCAGGTGTCTGCCGCCGAGCGCGCCCGGCTGGCGGCGATGGGCGCTGCCCATCGGTTCACGGCTGGCGACGGCCTACAGGGCGCCTTCCCGGCGCCAGAATCGACGCAGACGGGGTCCGCCGACCCGCAGGGGCGAGCGGGATGAACGCGAAGCGCAAAGGAACCCGGAATGAGCACCGGAGCCGCCAGCTGCTGGAAGCCGCCGGCTACGCCGTGACCCGCGCCGCAGCGTCGCTCGGCGCCTGGGATCTGATCGGCATCGGCTCAACCGACGTCGTGCTGGTGCAGGTGAAGACGCGGGACTGGCCGGGCTCGGTCGAGATGGAGACGTTGACCGCGGTCCGCGTGCCGCCCAACTGCCGGCGCCTGGTGCATCGGTGGCGCGATCGGCAGCGAGTGCCGGATGTCAGGGAGCTTTGATGGTGAATGAGAGTTCAAATTGCGGATCGATCCGACAATCTTCGGCCCCGCTCCCCGGCTGGCGCCGCTACGTCTGCCGGTCGCAGCGCTGCGGGTACTCGTTTGAAACCATGGCGCCAGCGTGCGCGCCCGATGAATGCTCGGCGTGCGGGCAGCCGTGGCGGGCAGTGTCGGAGGTGGTTGGGCGGGAGACGACGTTTCGTCGTCAGTCTTCCGGCTTCCGCTCGGGATGATCCGCGCGCCAGCGCGCGCGCGCCCGCCTGATCGAGTCCACGAGCGAAGCCCCAAGGGACAATGCAGCACCGACCACGAACAACACCGTTGACCTGGTGAACACGGAAGCCCCGACCACGATCAGCCCCACTAGCATGACCGTACGAAGGGACTCGTAGCTCATGGCGCCGCCGGTTCGGGTTTCACTCGTCCGGGTTCAGGAAACGATGAAAGGCCTCGAAGCGGTCACGTAACCGGATGAACACTACGACTGCCCAAAGCGCAAACATTCCGCCGACACTGATGACCGCCAACGCCTGCGAACGCGCGAACATCGCAACGACGAGCATCGCGAACCAGAGTCCGGCGGAGATGCGCAGCCAGCGAGGGGCCTTCACTTCAACTCCGCCTCGAGGGCCTCGACGCCACGGAGCAGCGCCAGCTTGACCACGCTCGACTTGTTGATGAGCCCCAGTGAGCCCAGCGTCCGCGCCTTGGACGCCTTCAAGACGAGGCGATCGAGCCGCTTCGCCAGATCCTCGGGCACGCGCACCGAGACGGGAACGCCCTTCCGGGTGACCGCCATATCCTCAGCCCCTTCCACCAAACACGCTGCCGTGGCGCGTACCATAGCGACTCCTTTCGACGCGA
>JBOHWA010000521.1:0-2599 GCA_050735855.1 Binatia bacterium | reverse complement strand
TCTGCCAGGGCGGCGTGCGCCCCACCGCTGCGGGCCTCCGCCGCCGCGGCGCGATGGGCCGACACCGGCAGGGCGCCGCGGATCGGGCGCAGGGTCTGCGACTCGACCCCGGCGACGCGCACGCGGTCGACGGGGGAATTGTGGAAGCGATCGCGCGGCACGCTGACGACCGCCCCCGGCGTCTTGCCGTTGCGGTAGAAGTCCGGCCGGTCGTAGTTGTTGATGGTCGTGTTGTTGATCACCGTGGGGTTGTTGTAGTACCGCGGCCCGCCCCAGCCGTACCAGCACGGGTTGCCGATGAAGCCGTAGCCGCCCCACCAGGGATACAGCGGTTCGCCCCAGCCGAGCGCGACCCAACTGACGTAGGGCAGACCGATCCCGACCGAGTACCCGCCGCCGTAGAAGCCGACCAGCGCCGGCGCGTAGACCGGCGCGACCAGGATCGGCCCCGGCGCCCAGCCCCAGTAGCCGGCGTAGACCCAGCGACCATAGTGGTACGGCGCCCAGCCCCAGGGGGCGGAGTCGGCCCACGCCCAACCGTAGTAGGGATCGCGCAGCCAGCGCCCCTGCGAGTACGGCGCCCAGCCGACCGGCGTCGCGGCCGGCACCCAGACGCGACCGTAGTCGCTGGTGTAGCGCCAGCTGCCGTGGCGCTCGAGCTCCTCGACGCCGTACATGTCGGCCGAGACCGAGGCCGAACGCGGCGCGGCGAGGAAGGCGTCGGTGCGCTCGTAGCTCCAACGGTCCCAGGCGTCGAAGGCCGGCGCGACGATGGTCGTCAGTTGCCCGCCGCTGCCGCCCTCGATGTCGAGCCCTTCACCGGTGCCGACGTCGACCGCGTGCCCGCCGCTCGGCGTCACCGCTGCGAGGCCGGCGCGGCGCACGACGAGACGGGTCGATTCGCCATCGACGTCGACGCGGTAGTAGCCGTCGCGCGCCATCAGCACGCGGCTGTTCGGCGTGTCGATCTGCACGACGTAGCCGCGCGCCAGCTCGCGCAGATCCACCGTGGCGCGCCCCGCCGTCACCTCCACCTGGAGGAAGTCCGGCTCCTGGCTCTTGATGCGCACCTGCGACGCGTCGCCGGCGCGCAGGAACGAGCTCGCCCCGACCTGCAGCTCGAGCTTGCCGTCACCGGTCGCCAGCGCGTCGCCGGGGGCCATCGGCAGGTTGACCTGCGCCGCCTCCCAGTCGCCCGACCCCGGGCGCCAGAACGACACATCGCCCTGCACGTACGCGAGGCGCGGCGGCGTGATCTGCATGCCGGCATGTTCCTCGACGGCCGCGTCGCTGAGCGACGCGCTGCACAGCGCGACGAGCGCCGTGAGGGTCTGCCGGAGGGCAGACCACCTGAGCCCCGGCACTGCCGTCGCGCGGCGGAACCAAAGCACTCGACCCGTCATGACTCGCCCTCTCTCTCCTCGGATCATCCGAGGGTCCACTGCTGCCTGAACGCTAATCCTTCGCCGACCCAATGCAAATGGGTTGGAGGCCCCCGCGCCCAGGTTTACGAGCCTTTTACATCGCCTGGTTCAGCCGCGCCGGCGGGTGGGCGACCGGCACGGCGCGCGCCCCGCTTGTGACTGACGGAGCGCCGCGCAATCATGCCGCCCGGGAGAGGCAGGATGTCCGACCTGAGCCGCATTGATATCATCAGCAACGAGACCTACGCCGACGGCTATCCGCACGACGGCTGGACGCGGCTGCGGCGCGAGGCGCCGGTCTACTGGTACGAGCGGCCGGGGGTGCAACCGTTCTGGGCCATCACCAAGCACGCCGATCTGGTCGCCATCTCGAAGCAACCGAAGCTCTTCGAGAACGCGCCGCGCCTGGCGGTATTTCCCGGGCTCGAGACCGAGGTCGCGGAACCGCCGCCGGCGCGCCACTTGCTCAACATGGACCCGCCCGATCACGGCCGCTTCCGCCGCCTGGTGAGCAGCCGCTTCGCGCCGCGCGCGCTCATCCCCATGACCGCCGACGTCGAGCCGATCGCCGCCGAGATCCTCGATGCCTTCGGCAACGACGGCGCCCTCAGCGAGGCCGACTTCGTCACCGGCGTCTCCGCCCGCCTGCCGCTGGCGGTGCTCGCCGACATGCTCGGCGTGCCGCGCTCGGATTGGCAGCGGCTCTTCCAGTGGACCAACGAGACCGTCGGCGCCAGCGATCCCGAGTACCAGCTCGAAGGCGAGAGCGCGCCGGAGACCGCCGATCGCGCCCGCCAGGAGCTGTTCCAGTACTTCTGGAGCCTGGTCGAGGAACGCCGCCGCACGCCGACCGAGGACATCATCAGCGTGCTGGCCAATGCCGAGCTCGACGGAGAGCCGGTGCCGCCATTCGAGCTGGTGTCGTACTTCTACCTGCTCGTCGTCGCCGGCAACGAGACCACCCGCAACGCCACCACCGGCGGCCTGCTCGCCCTGCTGCAGCGCCCGGAGGAGTTCGACAAGCTGCGCCGCGACCCCGGCCTGCTCGATGCGGCCGTCGAGGAGATCGTGCGCTGGACCTCGCCGGTGATCCAGTTCTGCCGCACCCCCAACCAGGACGTCGTGCTGCGCGGCCAGCGCATCCGCGCCGGCGACAGCCTGACGCTGTTCTACCC
>JBOHWA010000520.1:0-2960 GCA_050735855.1 Binatia bacterium | reverse complement strand
GATATGTGGGGCAGGGCTCCCGACGGATAGTTGGTTCTTATTTTTCCAAAGCATGCTGGGCCAGCAACAAGGGCCTTCCCGGCTTGGCAGCGGTTCTCCGTGTCTCCGCGTCTCCGCGGTGAATCCTGGTCTTCCTCTTCAGCCCGCTTTCTTCAGCGCGCTGCACTTCGATTCGATCACCGCCAGCAGCTCGTTCCAGGACTGGTTGAACGACTCGGCGCCTTCTTTCTGCAGGGTGGCGGCGAGTTGGTCGATGTCGACGCCGGCGGCGGCGAACTTGGCCAGCATCGCCTCGCAGTCGCCGCCGTCGGCCGGCATCAGCTCGGTCACTTTGCCGTGCTCGGCGAAGGCCAGCAGGGTCTCCTCCGGCATCGTGTCGACCGTGTTCGGGGCCGCCAGCGCCTGGACGTACAGCACGTCCGAGGCCTTGGGATCCTTGGTACCGGTGCTCGCCAGCAGCAGGCGCTGCGGGCGGGCGCCGAGACTGGCGAGCTTCTGCCAGCGGTTCGAGTTGAGCACGTCGCGGTAGGCCTTGTAGGTGCGCCGCGCGATGGCGAGGCCGAGCTGGTCGCGCAGCGTGTCGGGCGTCTTGCCCATCACTGCCTTGTCCCAGCGGCTGATGAACACCGAGGCGACCGAGCGCACGTCGGGGCTCAGGCCCGCCGCGATGCGGCGCTCGAGGCCCTTCATGTAGGCCTCGGCGGCGCCGAGGTAGTGCTCGCGGGAGAAGAGCAGCGTGACGTTGATCGGCACGCCGGCGAAGATCGCCTCCTCGATCGCCGGCAGGCCTTCGGGCGTGCCGGGGATCTTGATGAACAGGTTGGGGCGCTTGGCGCGCGCGTGCAGCTCCTTGGCCGCCTTGATCGTGCTCGCCGTGTCGTAGGCGAGCAGCGGCGAGACCTCGAGCGAGACGAAGCCGTCGACGCCGGCGGTGCGCTCGTGAATCGGCTTGAACAGGTCGGCCGCCTGGGTGAGGTCTTCGATGGCGAGCTCGAAGAACAGCGCCTCGCCCGACGTGCCGGCCTGGACCTTCTGGCGAATGGCGTCGTCGTAGAACGTGCTCTTCTTGATCGCGTTGTCGAAGATGGTCGGGTTGGAGGTCAGGCCGGTGACCGACAGCTCGTCGATGTAGCGCTTGAGCGTGCCGCTGGTCAGCAGGCCGCGGGTGATGTTGTCGAGCCAGAGGCTCTGGCCGACATCGTGCAACTGCTGGGTGGGCTTCATGGCCCCTCCTTTCTCGGTTGAGCGGATTTGCTGATTGGAGTCTACAACGGATTGAACGGATTAAACGGATTAGGACAAGATGGGACTCCCTGACGCTACGCTGCACAAATTCCGATCGATCCGACCTCCGAATCCGTGTAATCCGTTCAATCCGTTGTAGACTTCCGGTCTTCCCCTCCTCACGCCTTCCCGGCGCGGGCGATCTGTTCCTTGGCGGCTTCGATGACGCGCCCCGGCTCGAAGCCGAACTTGTGCTGCAGGTCCTTGAGCGGCGCCGAGGCGCCGAAGGTGCGCATGCCGATGATGGTGCCGGTGCGGCCGGTGTAGTGGGCCCAGCCGAAGGTGGAGGCCTGCTCGACGGCGACGCGGGCGCTGATGGCGGGTGGCAGGACGCTGTCCTGGTACGCCGCCGGCTGGCGCTCGAAGAGCTCCCAGCACGGCATGCTGACGACGCGCGCCTTGATACCCTCGCTCGACAGCTTCTCGAAGGCGGTGACGCACAGCCCGACCTCGCTGCCGGTGCCGATCAGCAGCACATCGGGCTTGCCGTCGGGTGCGTCGGCGAGCACGTAGGCGCCCTTCGCCAGCCCGGCGGCCGGGGCGTACCTGGTGCGATCGAGGGTCGGCAGGTTCTGGCGCGACAGCACCAGCATGACCGGTTGATGGGTCAGCGGCATGATGACGCGCCAGGCTTCGACGACCTCGTTGGCGTCGCACGGCCGGATGGTGAGCAGGTTGGGGATGGCCCGCAGCGAGGCGAGCTGCTCGACCGGCTGGTGCGTCGGGCCATCCTCGCCGAGGCCGATCGAGTCGTGGGTGAAGACCATGATGGTCGGCAGCTCCATCAGCGCGCTCAGGCGGATCGACGGGCGAGCGTAGTCGGTGAAGATGAAGAAGCCGGAGCCATAGGGGCGCACCTTGACCAGCGCCATGCCGTTCAGCATCGCGCACATGACATGCTCGCGGATGCCGTAGTGGAAGTTGCGGCCGTCGTGGCTGGCGGCCTCGAAGTCGCCGGCGCCCGCGAAGTCCATGCGCGTCTTGGTCGACGGCGTCAGGTCGGCCGAGCCGCCGATCATCCATGGTACGTTCTTCGCCACCGCGTTGAGTACCTTGCTCGACGACTCGCGGCTGGCGAGGCCCTTGGCGTCGGCGGGGAAGGTCGGCAGGTCGCGGTCCCAGCCCTCGGGCAGGGCGCGGCGCTGCATGCGCTCGACGTGGTCGGCGAGCTCGGGGAATTTCTGCTTGTAGGCGGCGAAGCGCGTCTGCCACTGCGCGCGCAGGCTGGCGCCGCGCGCGCCGATGCCGGCCTTGAAGTGGTCGTAGACGCCGTCGGGGACGAGGAACTTGGCCTCCGGCGGCCAGCCGTAGCGCTGCTTGGTCAGGCGGATCTCGTCCTCGCCGAGCGGTTCGCCATGCGCCGCGCTGGTGTCCTGCTTGTGCGGCGCGCCGTAGCCGATGTGGCTGTCGACGATGATCAGCGTCGGGCGGTCGGTGGTGTTGCGGAAATCGTCGAGCGCGCGCGCCAGCAGGGCGAGGTCGTTGGCGTCGCCGACGCGCGTGACGTTCCAGCCGTAGCCGATGAAGCGCGTCGCCACGTCGTCGCTGTAGGCCAGCGCCGTGTTGCCCTCGATGGTGATGTGGTTGTTGTCGTAGATCCAGCAGAGGTTCGAGAGCTTCAAATGGCCCGCGAGGGAGGCGGCCTCGTTGGAGATGCCCTCCATCATGTCGCCGTC
>JBOHWA010000519.1:0-3096 GCA_050735855.1 Binatia bacterium | reverse complement strand
GGGATTAGCACGGCGCCGAGGGCCCGGCGCCCTCCACAGGCTGGGCATGCCTGCCGCCGCGGCGACGTGTACCGCGCGTCGTCGCCCTGTGCGCTGTGCTCACGGGCCGAGCAGTCGGCGCAGCGCGCTGTGCTCGGGCACCAGGCCGTCGCGCGCCGCGAAGATCGCCGCCGTCAGCTCGGCCGTCGACAGGCGACTGCTGTCGAGGCTGAGGTCGTACCGCACGCCGTGGGCCAGCGCGGCTGCCGCGGTGCCGCGCGCCAGTCCGGGGCGCCGATCGCCGCGTGCGGCTTCGCGGCGATCGAGCTCATCGGGGTCGGCGGCGACGCCGACGAACAACACGCGGTGCGCGCGCAGGGCCTGCGCCAACTCGGCGACCGAGCCGCGGTTGTCGAGGATGTGGTCGATGACCAGATCGAACCCCGCGTCCGCCAGCTCGCCCCACAGCCGGTGCACCGCCGCCATCACCCGCAGCCCGGTTTCGCCCCAGTGGTTGCGCCACTCGCCCGGCTGCCCGGCCGGCTCGTAGCGAATGCCATCGCCGGCCAGCGCGCCATCGCCCAGGCCGATGTACTTGCTCGGCAGGATGCTGATCATGTCGTCCTCGCCGACGTGCAGCAGCAGCGACGGCGACGCCTCCTGCAGCGCCCGCGCCAGCGTACTCTTGCCGGCGCTCGAGCCCCCGTTGAGCAGAATCACTGCGGCCATGGGCAGAAATAAGAGATCCAACAACGGATTACACGGATCAAACGGATTTCACGGAGTAGGGCTCAGAAATCCGCTAAATCCGTGCAATCCGTTGTTGCATTCTGATTTCTTGGGCAAAGCCCGATCACCGGTCGCGCTCGTTCCTAGCGCAGCACGCGGCTCAGCGTGCGCGCGATGGCGGGCACGAAGCGCGGGCGCAGCAGGCGCGGGTCATAGGGCGCCAGGCGCGCGTCGTTCTCGCGCAGGCACACTTCGAGGAACTGGCGCGGTGAGGAGACGACGTCGAGGGAATCTTTGACGCCGAGCATGAAGTCGTCTTCGCCGCCGTCGTCACCGCCGCCGCCGCCGCGCGCGGCGCTGACCGCGGTCTTGATCCGTGTCCACACCTGCAGCCACATCGCCAGAGCGCAGCGCCCGCTGTACAGCAGCTTGCTGGCTGCCGGTTGGTGGGCGCGGCAATAGGCGATCCAATTGACGAAGAAGAGGATGTGGCGCGCCTCCTCCTGGACGATCGGGGCGACGACCTTGAGCAGCGACGGCGGAAAGAGGCCGGAATCGCGCGCCAGCGTGTAGAGGCCGAAGGCGAAGAACGAATCGAAGCATTCGCCGTAGCCGACGCGCATGAAGTCCCAGGTGGGATCGTTCGACAGCTTGTCCTGGCGGATGGCGGGCTCGGGAATGTCGTAGTGGCGCAGCATCTCCTTGAGCAGAGCGGAGTGGCGCCCCTCCTCGTACCCCTGGAGGGCGATGGCCTCGCGCAGCAGGGGGTCGGCCTGCAGCGGCGCCAGGGCCTGCACCTTGCGGGCGACATCCGACTCGGTGGAGATCGCCTCGTCCCAGAACGGCATGGCGCGCAGGCGAGCGATGCTCGCGTCGTCGAGCTCGGGCCAGTCCATGCGCAGCGGATCGTAGGGATCGTGCGTGTCGATGAACGAGCGGCAGAAGAGTTCCTTGTGCTGCTCGGAGCCGATGACGATGGGGGTGGGCTGCATGTGGGGATCTCCTGCGCGCCGCGCGGTGTGGTCGGCGAATAGTACAAAACACCAGGCCGGGCCAGCCCCCGCAATCGACTTGCATTGCCGCCGGGCAGGGTGATGATGGCGCGCCACGGGGAACGTGTGATGCGGGTGGTCAGCGCCGAGGAGGCAGTCGCCGGAATCCAGTCCGGCGATCAGGTGTTCGTGCACGGCGCGGCGGCGACGCCCACCGCGCTGCTCGAGGCGCTGGCGGCGCGGGCCGGCACGCTGCGCGATGTCGGGGTCGTGCACCTGCACACCGAGGGGCCGGCCCCGCATCTGGCGCCCGCCATGGCCGGCCACCTGCGCCATCGCGCGCTGTTCATCGGTGCCAACGCCCGCGCGGCGGTGGCCGAGGGACGGGCTGAGTACATCCCGGTCTTTCTGTCCGACATTCCGGCGCTGATCGCCCGCGGCAAGATCCGCGTCGACGTGGCGCTGCTCAACCTGACGCCGCCCGACCGCCACGGGTTCTGCTCGCTCGGCCCTTCGGTCGACGTGGCGGTCGCGGCCGCGCGCACCGCGCGCACCGTGATCGCGCTGCTCAACCCGGCGTTGCCGCGCACGCACGGGGACGGGTTCGTGCACATCAGCCGGGTCGACTACGGCGTCGAGCTGCGCGCCGCGCCGCACCAGGCGCCGCCCCAGGTCATCGACGCCGTCGAGCGCCGCATCGGCGAGCGGGTGGCCGGTCTGGTGCCGCCCGGCGCCACGCTGCAGTTGGGCATCGGCGCCATCCCGGACGCGGTCGCTGCGGCGCTGGTGCACCACCGCGACCTCGGCATCCACAGCGAGATGTTCACCGACGTGGTCGTCGATCTGGTCGAGCGCGGTGTCGTCACCGGCACCCAGAAGGAGATCAACCCCGGCAAGATCGTCGCGGCGTTCGTCGCCGGCACGCAGCGGCTGTACGATTTTGTCGACGACAACCCGCTGGTCGAGCTGCGCCCGGCGGACTACACCAACGACAGCGCGATCATCCGCCGCTTCCGGCGCATGACGGCGATCAACTCGGCGGTCGAGATCGATCTCACCGGCCAGGTGTGCGCCGACTCGATCGGCCATCGGTTGCTCAGCGGCGTCGGCGGGCAGATGGACTTCATCCGCGGCGCCGCGCTGGCCGAGGACGGGCGCGCCATCATCGCGCTGCCGTCGACCGCCGCCCGCGGCAGCTGTTCGCGCATCGTCGTCGCGCTGCGCCCCGGCGCCGGGGTGGTGACGACGCGGGCCCACGTCGAGACGGTGGTCACCGAGCACGGCGTTGCCGAGCTGGTCGGGCGCAGCATCCCCGAGCGCGCCCGGGCGCTGATCGGCCTCGCCGAGCCGCGCTTCCGCGACGAGCTCAGCGCGGCGGCGCGCGCGGCCGGCGTGC
>JBOHWA010000518.1:0-5207 GCA_050735855.1 Binatia bacterium | reverse complement strand
CGCGAGCGCCGCCCAGTGTGCCTCACGCTGCGCCTGGGCCGGATAGACCAGGTCGTCGGGGGCGACGACGTAGCCGGTGGCGGCGACGCTCGCTCGGGGCGCCAGGCGGCCGTCGGCGCGCGGGCGCCAGACCGTGACCATGAAGTCGGCGGCGCGCGGCGCGCGGAAGGCGACGCGGTCGAGGCGCTCGAGCAGCGCCTGCGCCCAGCCCGCCGGCAGGCGGGCGAGCAGTGCGCCCCAGCCCGGCGCCATGCCGCCGAGCGAGACGCCGAAGGCATGGTCGAGCTCGAGATGCGGCCCGCACAGTTGTTCGAGGCGGGCGAAGGTACACTCGAAGGTGTGCTCGGCCGGCACCGGTGTGTCCCAGAAGAAATGTCGCTCCGAGCCGGGCAGCCGCAGCAGGCGGGCGAGCCGGTAGAGCGCGCGGCTGACCCGCACCGCTACGCCGGCATAGTTGTTGGCGCTGATCACCAGCCGGCCGCCGGGGCGCAGCACGCGCGCCATCTCGCGCACGCCCTCGGCCGGATCGGCGAAGTGGTCGATGGCCGAGTCGCACAGGACGCGGTCGAAGCTGGCATCGCGGAACGGCAGCGTCTCGCAGACGCCGCGCACCAGCTCGAGCGCGGCGCCGTGCTCGCGCATGCGCTGGCGGGCCAGGCCGAGCATCGCCATCGAGGGCTCCAGCACGACGCTGGTCAGGCCGAGGCGGTTGAGTCGGCAGGCGTGCACCGCTTCCGCCGCGGCGACCTCGAGCAGCCGGCCGCTCGCACCGGCCGCGGTCGCCTCCACCGGCACCGCCGCCAGGCGCCGCATCATGTACGCGCTGTCCGGCCCCGCGGGCCAGGCGTCGTGCAGCGGGCGAAAGTCCCAGTCGAGCTGCAGCTCGCGATCGTCTCTCATCCGCCCGTGGCCCACCCCACGGACGACAGATCAGTCGGCGCGCCACGGCAAGTCAAGCGCGGCTGGTGGGTCCGCCCGGCGCCTGCCCGAATCTGCTGGCGCGGGCCTCGGTGCCACTGTCGGCAGGCGACGTCGCGCTAGGGACCGTCGTGCTCGGCGGCGATCGGGGTGATGCCGAGCAACTGGTTGATGCGGCGGTGGACGCGGGCGACGCGCTCGACCTGCCCCTTGGCGGGAAAGCGCTCGTAGAACCCCTCGACGCGGAAATCCGCTTCGAGCTCGCGCAGCTTGCGCAGCTTGTGGGCCCAGCGGTGGACGCGGTCGTCCGGCTTCGGGTCGGCGCGATAGAGGTCGGCGCAGACCCGCACCAGCGCCTTCAGCGTCACCGCGCGGGTGACCATGTACTTGTCGTTGGCCCACGAGTTGCCCAGCACCGTGCGCACCGCGTTGAGGAAGTCGCGCAGCGGCTCGAACAGGTCGGCGCGGGCGACGCGATCGACGTCGCGCGAGCGGGCCAGCGATTTCACCTTCAAGCGGCGCGCCTCGAGCCGCACCCAGCGATGGATCTCGTTGAACAGCTCGGCCTGCAGGATCCATTTCTGCTGCTGCGAGCGGCCGCCGAGGCGGTTGACCTTGTACTGCAGCGGGCTGTCGTCCTGGGCGTAGAGCATCTCGCAGACCTTCGCCGCCAGCTTGCGGTCGGGGGCGGCGTAGGCGACGCGCTCGTACAGGTCGACGAGATGGCTCTTGTTGATGCGCGTCGGGGTCGAGTTGATGGTGACGAACATCTCGGTGGCGAAGTCCTCCGTCTTGCCGTCGAAGATGACGCACGGCACGTGGATGCCCTTGGCCTCGGCCGGAAACTTCTCGCGGTAGAAGTGCAGCGCCGCCAGGCGGTGCTGGCCGTCGATGATCAGGTACGGCTGGCGCGGCTCGACCAGGTTGCCGACGTTGTCGAAGCTGCCGATCGGCTCGAAGCGCAGCTCCTCGGAGGTGAACAGCAGGACGGCGCCGGGAATCGGCGGCTGATTGACCGCCTCGGCGTAGAAGTCCTGGATGGCGCGCACCTTCTTGCGCGCCAGCTGGCGCTGGAAGGCGGCGTCGGAGCGTTCGACGCGGGCGATGAAGGTCCCCACCTCGTCGTCCTTGCGCGGCGCCTCCGCCTCGAGCGTCTCGCCCTCGCCGTAGTACCGGCTGATGAATCGCACCCGGCGCAAGAGATCTTCGGCCGGATAGGCGACGAAGTAGAAACGACTGTCCTTCTGCCGTACCTGCGTGGCGAGCATCACGTCCCTCCGCGGCGCGCAATGTCCTTGGTACGGCGTCGCGTGTCAAATGGCGCACGGCGCTACGGCCGGCGTGACCGGATCTGGTCGTGGGCGCCCATCAACCCGGGGCGCGCAGCCGTTCGAGGGCGCCGCCGCGGCGCCACATGTAGCAGGAGTCCGCCATGCCGATCAGGCCGGGATGACCGGCGGCGGTGGTGGCGACGTTCAGCCACTTGTCGGGAAACGAGGCGCGGCACTGGATCAGGGCCGGGATCAGCATGAGCAGCGTGTCGCGCAGCGCCGGGTGGCCGGCGAGGCGCTCGGCGAACGTCCGCTTGGCGCCCTTGCCCAGCGAGAGGTCCTGCAGCGGCGCCAGGACCGCGCCCAGATCGCGCCACGGCGCCTCGCTGAAGCCCTCGCGCCGCCGCCGGCGCTCGGCCCCGGCGAGCCGGGCGATGGTCGCCGGCCAGCCGTGCAGGACGAGGTGCAGGCGCAGCTCGCGGTGCGCCGCGAAGCGCGCCGACGGCGCCGCGTTCGCCGCCGCCGGCTGGCCGTGCAGATCGCTGAGCTGTACGCCCATCCCCAGACCCCCATCGGCCAGCTCGCTGCCGTCGAAGACCAGGTCGCGGCGCACGCTGCCGCCGGTCGCTGGCGGGACGTCCGCCGCCACGTCGGCGACGCTGGCGAAGACGAACTGCGCCAGCGTCAGGATGTGCGAACAGCCCAGCGGACCGCCGATCGCGGCGCGCAGCCGATCGCCGAGCGCCTGGTCCACCGGGGCGCCGGACAGCGCCGCCAGCCGGCCGCAGACATCGCGGCAGCTCTCGCCCATCGTCGCGGCGCCCGCCTCGAAGGCGACCACCGGCTGGCTTTCGACCACCCGCTCGATGGTCAGCGTCGGCGCCGCCAGCTCCACCTCGAGGCGCATGTGATGGATGATGCCGGCGCCCTGCAGCGCCGCGCCGACCGGCGTGAAGCCGCGCTTGCGCAGGTCGACCAGCTCGGCCGCCACCCGCAGCCGATCGCCCGCCGCGCGCTCGACGACCACCGACAGCAGGCGGGTGTGGAGCGGATGGCCGCCGAGGTCGAGCTGCATGCCTGCGGTCATACCGGGCCCGCCCCGCCGTGCAAAGGCAGGCGGCGGGCGGCCACTCAATCGCTGCCTTGGGCGAGCAGGAACTTGCCGTTTCCGGCGGCGACCGGCTTGGCCGGATCGTCCTGCCAGGCGACGACGTGCACGTTGGCGATGCGACGGCCGAGCTTGAAGATCTCCGCCCGGGCGCGCGTCGTCTGCGGGCCGGCGCTGCGCAGGTACTCGATGCCGAAGGTGATCGGTTTGGGGACGCGGTCGGTGCCGCTCTCGTCGATCAGGCGCAGCAGCGCGGTGAGCTCGAGAAAGGCGCCGAGCACGCCGCCGTGCACCGCCGGCAGCGTCGGATTGCCGACGATCTCCTGACGGAAGGGCAGCACCAATTCCAGCCTGCCGCTGGCGCGGTCGAGCTCGACGCCGAGGAAACGCGCATAGGGGATGGCGTCGAGGACGCGGTTCACGTGCCCTCCGGCTGGCTGTCCGGAATCATGCGGCTGAACGGGCTGTCGCTGCGGCTGGCGCCCAGCATGAAGGTGCCGAGACAGCTGGCGAAGGTGTCGGCCGGCGACGTCTCGTACGCCACCGCGCGCACGAAGGCGACGTGCCGGGTGACGTGATAGCACTCCGAGCGCGTGTAGAGATCGCAGTCGGGGCGCGCCGCGCGCAGGTAGTCGACGCGCAGGTCGATGGTGGCGATGGTGGTGAAGTGCTCGAGGGCGCAGGCCACCGCCAGGCCGGAGGCGTGATCGATCAGGGTGGTGATGGCGCCGCCGAAGATGACCCGTCGCTCCGGATCGCCGATCAGCTGCTCGTTGTGCGGCAGGACGCAGACGGCAAAGCCCGGTCCGATCTCGATGACGCCGATACCCAGCAGCCGCGCGTGCGGCACGTGCCCGACCATTTCGGGACGCCCGGGGCCGAACAACCCGCCGAGCGCATACTGCCGTGGCTCACCCATCGCCCTCACTGGTCCCGGTGTACCGACGACTACTCACCGGTCGCCGGTCACGCCGCTCCATATCGCCCGTATCGCACGGCGCGCTGCACAGGTGAAGCCCGGGCGCGCTGGACCTGCCCGCCGCGATCGAGCAGAATCCGGCGCCAATGGGCGCACTCGACGCGATCGAATGGCAGGCCTGCATGCTCGAACCGGTGCGCAACCGCGAGGCGGAGCGCTACCTGCGGCGGACGACCGGCATGGTCTCGCCCCTGGCGCGCTACTTCCTCGATTCGCCGTGGGTGGTGCACGCGCTCGGCCAGCTCGACGTCGGCTGCGTGCCGCTGCGCCATGTCGACCCTTCGCTGGCCAGCATGATCGCCCTGGTGGTGAGCCAGGACAACTCCTGCCGCTTCTGCTACGCCGCGACGCGCGGCGTCCTGCAGATCCTCGGCTTCCCCGAGGCCCGCATCCGCGGCCTGGAGGACGGCTTCCTGGGCGCCGAGTTCACCCCGCTGCAGCGCGCCGCATTGGACCTGGCGCGCAGTATCTCGCGCGCCGCGCCGCTCTGCTCGCGCGACGCTGCCCGGCCCCTGCTCGACGCCGGCGGCACGCCGGGGCTGGCGCAGGAGGTCGCGTACCTGGCGGCGTGCAACGTCTTCTTCAACCGCATCTCGACCCTGGCGGCGCTGCCGCCGGCCGACACCGAAGGCCTGGCGTCACGCTGGTGGATCCGTCTGCTGCGCCCGCTGATCGCCAGCCGCGTGCGCAATCCCGTCGCCACGGCGCCGACACCGCTGCAGCCGGCGCAGCGGCTCGGCCTGTACGCCGACTTCGTCAACGCGCTCGACGGCCTGCCCGCGGCACCGCGCCTGCGCGCGGTGCTGGACGACGCATGGGACGCCCCGCTGCTGCCGCGCCGCCTGAAGGCGTTGGTCTTCGCGGTGGTCGGGCGCGGCCTGGGCTGCGCGCTCTCGGAAGCCGAGGCGAGCCAGGCGCTGCAGGGCGAGGG
>JBOHWA010000517.1:0-13483 GCA_050735855.1 Binatia bacterium | reverse complement strand
GGTCGGGACTACCTGCGACACGCCGGGGACCGAGAGCAGCCGGCGGCGCACGACCCAGTCCGCGGTTGTCTTCAGCTCCATGGGCGAATGCTGGTCCGAGGTGAGGGCGATGAACATGACCTCGCCCATGATCGACGACGCCGGAGCCAACAGGGGCCGCTCGATCTCAGGAGGCAGCGCCCCCTGCGCCAGCTGCAAGCGCTCGTTGACGACTTGCCGGGCGGCGTACGGTTCGGTCCCCCAGGCGAACTCCACCCACACGATGGCGATGCCGACGCCGGTCGACGAGCGGACGCGGCGCACGCCGGGCGCGCCGTTGAGCGCGGTCTCGATCGGAAAGGTAACCTGGCTCTCGATCTCCTCTGGCGCCATGCCATGCGCCTCGGTGATCACCGTGACCGTCGGCGCGGTCAGGTCTGGGAATACGTCCACCGGCATCCGGAGCGCTTCGTAGGTGCCCCAGACGAGCAGCACGGCCGCGCCGAGCAGCACGACGAGGCGGTTGCCCAGGGACCAGCGGATGATGCCGTCAACCATCAGCGCTCAATGGGCGTGGCCGTGGGCTGGGAGCGAGCCGGCTGCCGCCGCGAGGCGCACCTGGTAGGCCCCGCGCGTTACCACTCGCTCACCCGCCGCCACCCCGTCGAGCACCTGCACCCAGTCTCCGTCGCGAACGCCAGGGCGGATGGGTCGCCGCTCGAACGCCTCGCCGCTGGCCTGGATGTACGCGACTTGCTGGCCGCCGTCCTCGATCACCGCCGAGATCGGGATGGCAAGCCCGGTGACGGGCTCACCGGTCAGTACGTGGACGCGCGCGTACATGCCGATCCGCAGCGCGTTGTCCGGATTGGCGAGCTCGAACACCAGCGGCACGGTGCGCGTGTGGGAGTCGACCAGGCCGGCGAGCGCAACGACGTGACCGCCATGCCGTGCATCGACTTCGAACGGATGGGCAAACCCATCGACTGTGAACCACGCTCCGCGCGTGTCCTGCACGCGGCCTACATCGCCCTCGGGGATCTGTACCTGGAGCCACACGCGGCCGAGATCGACAATGCGGAACAGGTCGCTGCCTTCCCGCACGAAGGCCCCCGGCGCGGCGTCGACTGCCACGACGGTCCCGTCGATCGGGGAGCGCAGGTCGACCACAGATGCCCCGTCGCTGGCGCCGGCTCGTTGTGTGCCGCGAAACTGCTCCAGGCGGCGGCGCGCCGCGGTCAGTGCGGCGTCGGCGCTCGCTTGCTCGTGCTGCGCATCGATCACGCGGCGTTCGGAAACGGCCTGATCGGTCAACAGTCCTTCGAGGCGCTGGCGTTCGCGCCGCGCGAGGTCGCTGGCGATGCCCGCTTGCTGCAAGGCGAGGTCGAGCGACGCGACATCGACGTCGGTTCCGAGTCGCGGCGCGATCGCCGCCAGGACCTGATCGCGCCGCACATCCATGCCCAGGCGCGGGAAGGCGGAGCCGCGTGCGAGCAATCGTCCGGCGACGGGTGCGTCGACCTGTGCCTCGCCGTCTGTCCGCGCGCGAATCGTACCGTTCGCTGCCACCGCGAGGCGCAGTGTGCGCTCGCCGATAGCCGCGGTGGCAAACTCCGTGCGCCACTGCTGCTCCTTCAAGTACGTGATCTCCGCGTCGGCCGCGTCCGCGCGCGCTTTGACGTCCGCGGCGTGCTCCACGATGCGCACCGTTCCGAGATCGTGCCGCTCGACGCCGTCGCCGGTGGCCACCTCGATGGCCAAACTGCGCTCGCCCGCCGCTGCGGGCTTCGCCACCGGCCGGAAGATGCCGGGTACCGAGGGGGTCGATGTCTCGAAGCGCTCCTCCGCGCCGTTGGCCGCGGTGAGCACGACGGCGACCCGCCCCGCCGTCAACGGCTGGAAGTCGGGAAGCGTGGTCAGGTGCGCCGCGAAGGGTGATTCGAGGCCAACGACAAGGGCGGGAAATTCCACGAAGAGCTCCGAGCGCTCGGCGTAGTGAGTGAAAGACTCGATCGGCCGCTCGCCCGCTGCAGGGGGCGCGCCATGGCCGGAGTCCGCCTGGCACCCGAGCACGAGGGCGAGCGCCGCAGCGGCCGCGGTGAGCCGCAGTCGGGTCATCAGGGCGTTCCTCCAGTCAACCGGTCCAACTCGATGCAGGCGCGGCGCGCACGCCATTCAAGCTCCAGGATCTGGACCTCAGCGTTCAATTGCGCGCGGTAGGCGTCGACCAGCTCGAGGATGCCGGCTTCGCCGCCGGCGTACGCCGCCTCGGCGCTGTGCGTCAGCGCCTGCCATTCCCGATCGCCGTCGCGGCGTGCCAGCCCGGCCGCGTCGACCAGGAGCGTCGCCTGCGCGTGGACGCCGCGCACTTCGCCGGTCGCTTCGGCCAGCTCGATCCGGCGCCGGCCGCGCGCCACCTGGGCCTCGGCGGCGGCGCGCATGGCTTCGTCCTGGTTCCGATGCAACAGCGGCAGCGGGATCGAGCCGCTGGCGATGAAGCCATTCAGCCGCTCGTCGCCCGCTTCGACGCTCTTCAGCCCAACGCCGATCTCGATCTCCGGCAGCCACCAGCGTGCACTGGCTCTTCCCTGTAGCTCTGCGGCGTCGGCGGTCGCTTCCATGGCGCGCAGGTCTGGACGCGTTGGCAAGTTCTCAAGGGCGGCATCGAGCGCCGCCGGCGGCATCGCCGGCAGGAGATCGCCGACGGCGGCCGGTGCGCCCGGGGCCGCCGGTGCATCGCTCAGCATGGCGGCGAGCCGCTCTCGCGCTCGCTCGAGCCCAGCCTCCTCAACCGACAGGCGCATCGCCGCGCTGGCCAGCTCGCGTTCGGCGCGCAGACGGTCGTACTGCGCCGCGTCGCCCGCGGCGGCGCGGCGCGCGATGCGGTCGGTCACCAGCGCCAAGCGCTCGGACCACTGGCGCAGAGCCGCGGCCCGGCGTTGGCGCTGCAGCACGTCGTAGAATCGGATTCTGATGCGCGCCGCGAGCGCCAGACGACTGCTGAGCCCCTCGTCCTCAGTCGCATCGATGCGACGTTGCGCCGCCTCGGTGCGCAGACGGCGCCGTCCGGAGAAGTCGAACTTCTGCAGCAGCCAGGCGTAGTCTTCCGCCGTAGCGTCGGTGCCCCCGAAGGTCTGCTCACGCGCGTAGGCCGCGATCGGGTTGGGCAACAGCCCGGCCTTGATCGCATCGCTGCGGGCCAGGTCGACGTTACCTGACAGCATCTCTTCGACCCCCGGCCTGGACAGCCCCAGCGCCACCGCCTCGGCCTCCGACAGGGTCCCGGAGACCTCGGCGCTCGGCGCACCGGACGCGACCGTCGCCCAGACGAGGAGCAGGAGCGCGACCAAACACCGACCGTGGATCGGTTTTATGCTCAGGCCAATCACCCACGTTGGACGGGACATGGGGACTCAGCGGACGAGGAAGCCGAGCAGCGTCTCGGTCCAATGATGCAGACTGCCTGATTGCACGAGCGACGGCGCGGCGGCGATGAGCGCGACCCCGATCGTGGCCATCAGCCACGCCCGATGCTGGCCCGGCGGCTCCAGAAGGGCTTCGACGCGTGCCGGCACGTCGCTGCCACCGAAGCCTGGTGCGAGCGGCAGCATTCCCACCCGATCCGCGAGCATGCGCTCGACGAACAGGATCGCGCTGGCGACCCCCAACCGGTCGCCGACCACGCGGGCAGCGTGCTCATCACAGGAACGCTCGGCGGCGAGCGCGAGATCCGACAGGAGCTGGTGTCGGAGCGCGGGCAGATGCGCCACCGACAGGAGTGTTGAGATCAGCTGCCAGAAGCTGTCGCGCCGCCGGACGTGAGCGGCTTCGTGGGCAAGCACGATGCGCAGCAGCGGCGCTGGCAGCGCGTCCGCGAGTGCCGTCGAGAGGACGATCTTCTGCTGCAGGAATCCCGCGACAGCCGAAAACGGTAGCGACGACGTGATCACGTGCGCGCCGACGGCTGGCTCGAAGCGGGCGGACAGCCGCAGCGCGCGTACAGCGTGCGCGGTTGCCACCGCTCGCCGCACGACGGCGACAAGGCCCGTTGCCACGAGGCCCCAGAACAATCCATTGGCTCCCCACCCGAGCGCACCACCGAGGGACGACGGCGGATGAACAAGGCAGATGTGCACGTGCCCGTGGTGAGTGAGGCAATGGTCGACCTCCGGCCAGATCGCGCCAAGCACCGAGGGGGCCAAGCAGAGGCCGGTCAGAAGGGCGGCGCCCCCGAGAGGCACGGCGCACAGCCAGCGTAGCACCCTGGCGTGTTGCGGTGGCGTCAGTGTCGCGAGATGCCGGCACACGTGTGGATAGATCAGCGCTGTGAGCAGCGCGAGGCCGACCGCAAAGCAGCCCATGGCGAGCAACACGAGCTGCAGCAGGCCCAGCGCCGCCGCCATCACTGCCTCCCTCTCGCGCGCAAGCGCTCGGCGACAAGACGCTCCAGGCGTTCGAGTGTCTCCTCCCCCGCTCGTTCAGCGAGGTCGACGAAGGCAGCCAGCATACCGGCCGTTTCACTGCGCGACAGGCCGGTCGCGATCTCCGCCAGCACATGGCGCTGAAATTCCTCCCGCGATATCCGCGGCGCGTACACGTGCGCGTGGCTAACCTTCTGACGCACCAGCAATCCCTTCGCGTATAACCGCTTCAGGGTCGATTGTATGGTGTTAAGCGTGATCTGCCGAGCCTCGCCGATCGCTCGATGCACCGACTTCGCGTCGTTCTCGCCGCTCATCCAGCAGTACTCCATGACGGCGGTTTCCAGATCGCCGAGCGACATCTCACGGGTAAGATGCATCAATAGACTCGGCTATCAGGGGAAAAACCGACCGTCAATCGGTTTTATGGCCCTTGGACGTTCGATCCGTTTTGATGATCCGGGTTGCACCTAAAGCCGAGATTCAGTTGCATGCTTTATTGATCTAGACTTAGTGCAACTGCTCGACTATGCCTGGTGAATGCCTTCCGGCAGCGACGAACGCTGGCTCTTGCTGATCCACCAGATTCCGCCCAAGCCCAACTACCTGAGGGTAAAGATCGGCCGGCGTCTGCAGCGCCTGGGCGCCGTGGCGATCAAGAACTCGGTCTACACGCTGCCGAGCAGCGACCAGGCGCAGGAGGACCTGCAGTGGGTCCTGCGCGAGATCGTCGACAATGGCGGCGAAGGGAGCATCTGTGACGCGCGCTTCATCGACGGGCTGACCGACGCCCAGGTCGAAGCGCTCTTCAGTGCTGCGCGCGATGCCGACTACGCGGCGATCCTCGACGACGCGCGCGCCCCGATCGCCGGGGACGAAGGGGCGGACTCAGACGCGCCCGCCCAGGTGGCGCGCTTGCGCCGCCGGCTGGCGGTCGTCGCCGCGATCGACTTCTTCGGCGCCTCGGGGCGGGTCGCTGTCGAAGGCGCTCTGGCCGAGATGGAGCAGCGGCTGCCAACCAGTCCGGCCGGCGGGCCCGACAGCGCGCGCAGCGGAGCCGGGCGCATCGACCTCTCGGGCGGGCGAACCTGGGTGACGCGGCGCGGGGTACACGTCGACCGCATGGCGAGCGCCTGGCTGATCCGCCGCTTCATCGACCCCGCCGCGCGGTTCAAGTTCGTCAGTGGGAAGGGCTACGCGCCCGAGCCCGGTGAGCTGCGCTTCGACATGTTCGAGGCCGAGTTTACACACGCCGCCGACGGCTGCACCTTCGAGGTGCTGCTGGCCGCGTTCGCGGTGGCCGACCCCGCGCTGCGGCCGATCGCCGAGATCGTGCACGACATCGACCTCAAGGACGACAAGTTCGGTCGCGAGGAGACGCGCGGCATCGATCGCCTGATCGTCGGCCTCGCCATGGCGCACGCCGAGGACGAACTGCGCGTGCGCGCCGCGGACACGGTGTGGGACGGGCTCTACGAGTATTTCCGGCGCAAACGCGCGTGAGGAGACGCCGATGGTTAGCAGACGAGACACGCTGAAAGCGCTGTGCGGCGGCGTCGCCGCCGCCGCGTTGCATGGAGGGCAGGCCATGGCTGATACGGGTACGCCCGGCGGGTCTGCGATCAGCGAGTCGCCGCGCGCCTATCGCGGTGCGTACGAGGCGCGACCCCTGCCGTTCGATCCGGCGAAGCTGAAGGGGCTCTCGGAGACGCTCCTCACGTCGCACCACCAGAACAACTACGGCGGCGCGGTGAAGCGGCTGAACCTCATCCAGCAACAGCTCGGCGGGATGCCGAAGGACGCGGCGCCGTACCAGATCGGGGCGCTGAAGCGCGAGGAGCTGATCGCGACGAACTCGATGATCCTGCACGAGCTCTACTTCGGCAACCTCGGCGGAGACGGCAAGCCGAGCGGTCCGATCGTACCGCTGTTGGGCGCGGCGTATGGCTCGCTCGCTGCCTGGGAGCAGGAGCTTCGGCTGACCGGAGCGTCGCTCGGCGGCGGTTCGGGATGGGTGATCGTGAGCTACGATCCGCACGCGCGCGCCGTGCACACCGCCTGGGCTGGCGACCACACGCAGAATCTTGCCGGCGGGACACCGCTGCTGGTGATGGACATGTACGAGCACGCCTATGCGATCGACTATGGCGCCAACGCCAAGGCGTATATCGACGCGTTCTTCCTCAACCTCGACTGGGACGCCGTGAACCAGCGCACCGAGCGGGCGCGAGCGGCCGCGGCATGACGGCCGCGCGGGTCATGCTCGTGCTCGTGCTGGCCACGCGCGCCGCCGCACAGTCGCCGGAGCCGACGATGCATATCGATTTCGATGCCTTCGCGGTGGGCCAGCCGGCGCCTGGATTTACCGCCGGGCTGACCGGTGGAGGCGGCAGGGTCACGTGGGTCGTGCAACAGGACCCGCTGGGGAAACGCGCCGGCAGGATCCTGATGCAGACGAGCGCGGACGCCACCAACCACCGCTTTCCGCTCTGCATCGCGGATGGGTTTGTGGCCAGGGATCTCGATCTGAGCGTCCGCTTCGCGCCGATCGCCGGGCACGTCGACCGCGCCGCCGGCCTGGTCTGGCGCTACCGCGATGCTGACAACTACTACGTCGTGCGCGCCAACGCGCTGGAGGGCAACGTCGTCCTCTACAAGGTGGAGGGCGGCACGCGCAGCGATCTGAAGCCGACCGACGCCGGCTGGCTGGCGTACGGCGCCAAGGCCGAGGTGCCCAGTGGCCAGTGGAGTGAGCTGAGCGTCAGTGTGCGCGGCGAGCGCTTCGCGGTATCGCTCAACGGCCGGCACCTGTTCGACGTCGAGGACCACACGTTCGACGCCGCCGGCCAGGTCGGCGTGTGGACCAAGGCCGACAGTGTGACCGCCTTCGACGACCTGCGCGCCGCGCGCGTCGACGGGGCGCCCGTGCCGCGATGAGCGCCCGTCATCCCCTGCGCCTGTGGCCGGTGATCTGCGTCGCGGCGGGCCTCTCCGCCTGCTCGCGCGGCGCGGTGCACGACGTCGTGGTCTACACCTCGGTCGACGACATATTCGCCCGTCCGATCGCCGCCCGCTTCGAGCGCGCCACGGGCATCCCGGTCCGGCTGGTGCCGGACACCGAGGAGGCCAAGAGCACCGGGCTTCTGAATCGGCTGCTGGCCGAGCGCCAACGACCCCGGGCGGACGTGTTCTGGAGCGGCGACCCGGTTCGCGCGGCGATCCTCAAAGCCCACGGCGTGTCGACACCCTACCGCTCGCCGGGCACCGATGGCTTGCCAGCGCAGTTCTCCGATCCCGACCACCACTGGACCGGCTTCTCCGCCCGCGCCCGCGTCGTGGTCTACAATCGCGACCTCGTCCCCCGCGACGCGGCGCCGCGCTCGGTGCTCGATCTGCTCGACCCGCGCTTCGCCGGCCGGGCGTGCATCGCCAACCCGCTCTTCGGCACCACCTCGATGCACGCCGCTGCCCTCTTCGCCGTTCTCGGCGACGACCGTGCGCGCGCATTCTTCGACGGGTTTCTCGCCAACGGCGGCAAGATCGTCGCGTCGAATGGCGACGTCCGGCGCCGGGTGGCGAACGGCGAATGCGCCGTCGGGATCACCGATACCGACGACGCGCGCGTCGCTCAGTTGGAGGGCAGGCCGATCGCCGTCGTGTACCCGGATGCGGACGGCATGGGGACGCTGATCATCCCGAACTGCGCGGTGTTGATCGCCGGTGGCCCCAACCCGGCGGGCGGGCGGGCGTTCATCGACTATCTGCTAAGCCCCGAAACGGAATTGACACTCGCCGCCAGCCCCGCCGCACAGATGCCGCTCCGCTCGGGCGTGCCCGTACCGGCGGGGGTCGTGCCGATCGGAGACCTGACACCCATGTCGGTGGTCTACGCCGATCTGGCGCAGCGGCTGCCGGATCTCGCCAGTAGCTACCTCAAGGCGTGGGTCGATCGCGCCAGCTGAACAGGACGAGCCAATGCGCACTGACGATCCGAGCCCGGGCGCCGCGGGCGATTCCCCCGCAGTCGCCGCCCGACCAAATGCTGGTGCGCAAACCGTCGTCCCGTTCGCCGAGGCGTTTCGCTTCTGGGTCACGCTCGGCTTCATCTCGTTCGGCGGGCCGGCGGGGCAGATCGCCATCATGCACCGCGAGCTGGTCGACCGGCGGCGCTGGATCAGCGAGGCGCGGTTTCTGCACGCGCTGAACTACTGCATGCTGCTGCCGGGCCCCGAGGCGCAGCAACTGGCGATCTACATCGGCTGGCTCATGCATCGCACCTGGGGTGGGATCGTTGCCGGGGCGTTCTTCGTCATTCCGTCGATCTTCATCCTGCTCGCGCTGTCCTACACCTATGCCGCCTACGGCGAGGTGGGGGCCGTCGTGGGGGTGCTGGACGGCTTCAAGCCGGTGGTCGTGGCGATCGTGGTCGAAGCGGTGATGAAGATTGGCGGGCGGGCGCTCAAGCGGCGTGCGCACTACGCCATCGCCGCGGCCGCCTTCCTGGCCATCTACGTCCTGCACGTGCCGTTTCCGCTCATCGTGCTGCTCGCGGCGCTGATCGGACTGATCGGCGTGCAGGTCGCGCCGACGATCTTCGGGGCGCCCGCCAAGGCCGCTTCCAGCCCCAGCCCGGCCGGCGCGACCGTCGCGCCGGCGACCGCCATCGACGATCTGGCCGCGCCGCCGGCGCACACTCTGCCTTCGCGGCGGCGCTTCGTGCAGACGCTCTCGGTCGGTGTCGCACTCTGGTTGCTGCCCTTCCTGCTGCTGCTCGCCTGGCGCGGGTGGGCGAGCCTGCACGCGCACGAGTATCGGTTCTTCACCCTCGCGGCGTTCGTCACCTTCGGCGGGGCGTACTCGGTGCTCGCCTATGTGACGCAGGTGGCGACCACCTCGCTCGGGTGGCTGACGGGCACACAGGCGGTCGACGGGTTGGCTCTGGCGGAGACGACGCCCGGACCGCTGATCATGGTGTTGCAGTTCGTCGGCTTTATGGCGGGATGGAACCACCCGGACGGGATGAGCCCGGCAGCGAGTGCCGTGGTCGGCGCCCTGGTGACCACCTACGCCACGTTTCTGCCCTGTTTTCTCTTCATCTTTCTCGGCGCCCCATACGTCGAGGTAATCCGCGGCAACCCGCATCTGACCTCGGCGCTGTCCGGCGTCACCGCGGCGGTGGTCGGCGTCGTGCTCAACTTGGCGCTCGTCTTCGGTGCCGCCGTCATCTGGCCGGATGGGCTGACTGGCGGCACGCACTGGTTCGCCGTGTTGGTGAGCGCGGCGGCGTTCGCGCTGCTGTACCGCTACAAGGTCGACGTGTTGTGGGTGGTGCTCGGCGGCGGCGCCATCGGCCTGGCGGCGCGGATGCTGGTGCCGGGCTGAGTACGCGGCCATGCCATCGTGCCTCTGGCTGGAGCGGCCGGGTCGCTGGCGTGGCGCCGCCCTCGCGCTGCTGTTCCTGGTGCTGGCGCTCCCGAGCGCCCCGCTGTGGGTGCGCGGGCTGGCCAGCGGTGGTGGCGAGATCGGATCCTTCACCGCTGGGCTCTCCCAGAGCGGAGCCATTGCACTCTGGACGGTCGGCATCGCGCTCCTCGTCGGACTGCCCGGCGGTGTGGCGACGGCGCTGTACGAGTACCCGCTGCGACCGGTGCTCCTCGCGCTGGCGCTGCTGCCAGCGCTCATTCCGCCGTTTCTGCTCAGCATCGGCTGGTCGTACCTGGTGCCGCAGGTGGGCGGCGCCGGCGCGTGCGTGATCGTCTTCTCCTCCACGATCGCACCCGTGGTGGTGCTGGCGAGCTATGCGGCCGCTCGGTCGCTACCCCGATCCCTCCTCGACGCCGCGCGCCTGGCGGGCGGTGACGCAGCGCTCGTGCGCAGCGCGCTGCGCCACGCCGCCCCCGCGGCCACGTTGGTCGCCGGGTTTGCTGGTGTGCTGACCCTCTCCGACCCTGGCCCCGGCCAGGTGTTCGGCGTGCGCACGGCGGCCGCAGAGCTGCTCGTCAGCTTTGCCGCACAGTACGACCTGGACCTCGCCGCACGACAGTGTCTGGTCCTGTCGGCTGTCGTGCTGGCCGCCAGCGTCCCGCTGGTCTGGCTGGCCGTGCCGCGCTTGAGTGCCGCGTTGTCGGCGCGCGCGGACGGCGATGCGCAGCCTCGCCGTACCGGTGGCTGGATGTGGGCGAGCGCTGTACCGCTGACGGCGATCGTCCTCGTTGGCGCGGTCGCCCCGCTGGCCGGGTTGGCGAGGCCGCTCGTATCCACGTCTTGGACGACGCTCGCCGACCAGCAGCACGCGGAGCTGGTCGCGCTGTGGGTCGTCGGCGAGGTGGCGAGAACGGTCGTCAGTACCGCCTTCTATGCCGCCGGCGCCGCCGCCGTCAGCGCGACACTGGCGCTGGCGTGGACCCTGGCCGTCGGCCGCGAACGGCGCCTCCTGACGCTCAGCACCGCGGCGCTCCTGCCGCTACTGGCGTTGCCGTCGGCCACCGTTGCGCTCGGGCTGACGCGCCTGGTCGTGCTGGCGCCGGATTGGACAGACGATCTCTTGCGCGGTCGCTTTGCCGTGTGTCTGGTGCTCGGCCTGCGGTTCACGCCGCTCGCGACCCTGCTCGTACTGCGCAGCTATGGGGCGACGGCGCGATCGTGGACGCAGGCCGCCGCGCTGCATGGCGTCTCGCTTCCGCGCTATCTGGTCCGCGTGCTCTTGCCGCGAATGCGTCCCGCCATCCTCCTGGCCGCACTCCTGGTCGCGCTGCTCACCAGTGCGGACGTCACCCCCGTGCTGTTGCTTCATCCGCCTGGACAGCCGTCCCTGCCCCTGGCGATCTTCACGGTCATGGCCAACGCGCCCGAGCATCTTGTGGCGGCACTGTGTCTCGCCTACGTCGGGCTCGCGGCCGGCGCCCTGGCCGGCCTGTGGTCGCTGGCCTCGCGTGTCGTGAGGGCATGACCGCGGGCGGCTTCGAGCTGCGTGCCGTGGGCTTCCAGCGCCGCGGACTCGTCGTGCTCGAGGCGCTGACGCTGCGATTCCCGCCGCGCACGCGCACCGCGATCGTCGGTCCGTCGGGCGCCGGCAAGTCGACGTTGCTGTACCTGCTCGCGGGGCTGGAGGCACCGACCGACGGCGAGGTCCTGCTCGATGGAGCGATCGTCTCGCGTCGGCGGGAGGTTGTCGTGCCACCGCACCGCCGCACCGTCTCCATGGTGTTTCAGGACCTTGCCCTGTGGCCCAACCTTTCGGCGCTCGACAACGTCGTGCTCGGGCTCGCGGCGACCGGGCTCGCCGCCCCGGCGCGCCGCGAGCGGGCGCGGGCCGTGCTCGAACTGGTCGGTATCGGCAGACTGGCGAACCGCCTGCCCGACACGCTCTCCGGCGGGGAGCAACAGCGAGTGGCGCTGGCGCGCGCGCTCGGACCCGCGCCTGCCTATCTCCTTCTCGACGAGCCCTTCGCCAGCATCGACCTGCCGGTCAAGACGCGCCTGCTGGCGGAGATCGCGCGCGTGGCCGAGGAGGAGCAGATCACCGTTCTCCTCGTGACCCACGATCCGCTCGAAGCACTGGCGCTCTGCGATGAAGGCGTGGTCATCGAAAAGGGCCGCGTGGTCGAAGGCGGGGCCTGGCAGACGCTTCTCGACGTCGGGGTGCCCCGATCAGAAACCTTGCGGGCCTTTCAGTCGCAACTCGCGGCGTTGCGGCGACTCGGGTGACCACACCCGACCCGCGCCCGTGGTTGGCGGGGCGGGTGCCTTCAGCGTATCAGCACGGCCCCGGGAGGTCCTTCAGCTCTCCGGCGCCGGCGGGAACGGATAGCGGAGGAAATTCCAGGCGTGTTGGGGGCCCCAGCCGTAGCAGTCGTCGGCGAGCGAGCGGGTCAGCACGCTGTCGCGCCAGTCCCACAGGCGGGCGTGGTCGACGTTGACGTTGGTCGGTCGCGAGTCCCAGGAGCATGGATAGCAGGCCGAGCCGAGCCCCTGGATGGCGATGGCGAACGCGCCGCTGGCGAACAGCGCGACGCACAGCGGGCGGGCGCGGCGCCACGACCAGTCGAGGGCGAAGCCGAGCACGACGCCGAACAGTGGCATGACGTCGGTCCAGTAGCGCGGTCCCCATGACCAGCCCGCCCACCACGTGGCGTGCGCCGACAGCATGGCGGTGAAGGGGATGAGCATCCACAGCGCCGCGCGCACGACGGCGGGCAGCCGTCCGCCGATCGCCGGCAGCGCCGCCAGCGCCAGCCCGATCCAGGGGCTGAAGACGAGCAGGCCGTGGCTCGGGCTGACCAGTGTGCCGAGCAGGCCGGTGGCGACGTCGCTCGTCCAGGTGCCGCTCACCGCATGGACCGGTCCATTGTAAGGCTCGAGCGCGGCGAAGCCGCCGACGGCGGCGCCGAAGTACCAGTAGTTGTAGAACAGCAGCGGCAGGCCGAGCGCGATGGGCCCGATGAGGAACCAGCCGCTGGCGCGCCGGTAGCGCCACAGCACCGCCAGGCCGATGCCGAGCGGGAAGAGGAAGGCCTGCAGGCGGCAGACGGCGATCGCGGCGGTGGCGAAGCCGCCGGCGCAGAGGCGCGCGCGGCCGACGCGCGTCGGCGCCAGCAGGGCCAGCGCGGCGGCGAACGACAGGGCGCCGCCGGTATGCTGCCACAAGCTCTGGCTGGCGATCATCCACAGGTTCGAGCCCAGCCCCGCGATCAGCGTCGCCGCCCAGGCCTGCCAGCCGAAGCCCTGGGCGCGCAGCAGCAGGAACAGGCAGACGCCGGTCAGGGCGCTGAGCGCGGCGGCGCTGTTCTTGTTCAGTGCCATGATACGCGCCATCGAGGCTGAGCGGTCCTGCTCCCAGCCGCGCCCGTCGGCGTCGGCGACCACCATCTGCGCCGCGACCAGCGGCAGGGCGAGGAGCGAGGTGCCGTGCGGATAGACCGACACCACCTCGCCGCGGCGGTGGGTGACGAAGTACGGGTGCCCGTCTTTGGTATTGGCGCCGCGCCACAACGGCCAGAGATAGGCGAAGCGCGCCAGGTCCACCCCGTCGCCGCGCAGCATGGCGATCGGCGTGAGGATCATCGGCACGCTGTCGCCGGCGC
>JBOHWA010000516.1:0-3171 GCA_050735855.1 Binatia bacterium | reverse complement strand
GTTCGCCCTGAGCTTGTCGAAGGGCGAGGCGCGGCCGCGTCGGGTGACGGCGCCGCGTCGGGTGGCCCGAGCGGGCAGGCTGAGAACGCGAACGGCGCCATCGCGAACGGGGCGTCGCCGAGGGCGGCGATGCCGCTTTGGCGGAAGTAGCCGCGGGCGCGCGTCTGCGCATGGTCGGCGAACTCGTCCGGCGTCAGGATGGGGGCCAGCGGAACGCCGCGGCGCATCGCCTCGGCATGCCAGTCGGCGCGCGTGCGGCCCGCCAGCGCCGCGCCGGCGAGCAGGCGGATCGCGTCGCCGTTGACCATGCGGTACAGCGCGTAGTCCCACTCCGGCGCGGCGAAGGCCTCGGCCAGGCCGAGCATCTCGACCAGCGCGCGCCAATGGCGCCGGCCGGCCGGCAGGATGCGGACGTAGCCGTCGGCGACCGGCATGACGAGATAGTTGCCGTCGGCGTTGCGCGACGGGTTGCTGGGCAGCATCGAATAGGTGCGCGCGTAGTCGGCGAGCGGGATGGACCAGGGGGTGAGGCCGCTGATCGCCGCTTCCTGCACCGAGACCTCGACGCTCTGTCCGGCGCCGTGGCGGGCGCGGTCGAGCAGCGCGGTGAGGGCGCCGATGACGGCGAACGCGGCGGCGCAGTCGTGCGCCGCGTAGCCGGGCAGCCAGCACGGCGGGCGGTCCGGGAAGCCGGAGGCGAACAGCGCGCCGCTGCCGGCGAAAGCGACCAGCGGCTCGGCGCGCCAGTGGGCGCGCGGACCGCTCAGGCCGAAGTCGCTGATCGCCACGTGCACCAGGTGTGGGAAGCGCTCGCGCACGGCTTCGGGGGCGAGGTCGAGCACCTGCCGGCGGTTGGCGCCGTAGTTCTCCAGCAACACATCGGCACGGCCGCAGAGTGCCGCGAACTGCGCCGCGCCGTCCGGATCGTGCAGATCGACGATCGCGCTGCGCTTGTTGGCGTTGCGGTAGAGGAATGGCAGGCCGACGTCGCCGCCGGTGGGCAAGGGCGGCTGGCGGCGCCCGGGATCGCCGCCGGGCGGCTCGAGCTTGAGCACGTCGGCGCCGAGGTCGGCGAGCAGCCGCCCGGCGAGCGCGCCGCGCAGATCGGTGAGGTCGAGCACGGTCAGGTGCGCCAGCGGCCCGGGCATGCGCGCTTGTAGTCCCACGGTACGCGAGCGGGCAAGGCGGGTGAGGACTGAAGACTGAAGACTGGGGACTGAGGACTGGGGACTGGGATCCCACCTAGTCGGTCGTGTGTTCTCAGCCCTCGGTTCTGACCGCCCCCCTCATCACGCCGGCGTCGCCGTGCTAGCGTCGCGCCGACGCGAGGACGCAACCCACAACTGGGCGCAGGAGGTGGTTCCATGGCCACGGAGTTCTTCAATCACGACATGGAGTTCTTCCTCGATCATCGCGTCGACTGGGCGCGCTACCTGGAGTGGACGCGCGGCGCCGGCGCGGCCTGGCAGGACGAGGTCGAGACCTACAAGATGGTGCTGCGCACCGTCGGCGAGATCTGCGAGTCGATCGACGCCGGGGCGCGCGACCACTGGCACGAGCACGTCGTGGTCAAGGGCGGCGAGGTGGTCAAACCGCCGCACATCGTCGCCGGCTACGCCGCGCTGCGCGGCGCCGGCCTGGTGTCGCTCGGCCTCAGCCCGGCCTACGGCGGCTACGGCCTGCCGTTCCTGGTGCAGAGCGCCTACCTCGAGATGGTGGCGCGCGCCGATTCGAGCCTGATGACCATCGTCGGCCTGCAGGCCGGCGTGGCGCATGACATCGAGGTGTTCGGCAGCGACGCGCTCAAGCAGGCGTACCTGCCGAAATTCGCCAGCGGCGAGTACCAGGGCAGCATGGATCTGACCGAGCCACAGGCCGGCTCCGACCTGGGCGGCATCCTCACCAAGGCGACGCTCGAGGGCGATCATTACGTCGTCGAGGGCGAGAAGATCTTCATCACCAACGGCGGCGAGGACGTGCACCTGGTGCTGGCACGCGACGCGGCGACCTTCGACCAGTCGCGCGGCACGACCAACGGCCTCAACCTCATCCTGGTGCCCAAGGTGCTGCCCGACGGGCGGCGCAACGCGGTCACCGTGCCGCGCGTCGAGTCGAAGTTCGGCATCCACGGCTCGCCGACCTGCGTGGTGCAGTTCGACCGCGCCGAGGGCTATCTGCTCGGCCAGGTCGGGCAGGGCTTCCGCGCCATGCTCGAGCTGATGAACAACGCCCGCCTGGGCGTCGCCGCGCAGGCGATCGGCGTCGCCGAGGCCGCCTTCCGCGAGGCGCGCGAGTACGCCGCGCAGCGCACCCAGTTCGGCGCGCCCATCCTGCAACTGCCGCTGGTCAAGTCCATGCTCACCCACATGGCGATCCTGGTGCAGTCGGCGCGCGCGCTGCTCTACCGCACCTGCGCGCTGGTCGACCGCACCCACGCCGCCGAGGTCTATCTCGCCTCGCCGCGCGGCCAGCAGGACGCCAAGGCGGCGGCGGTGCAGGCGACGTACGAACGCGATCTGCACCTGGTGCGCTTCCTCACGCCGCTCTGCAAGTACTACGCGACCGAGATCAGCAACGAGGTGGCGCGGCGCGGCATCCAGGTGCACGGCGGTCTCGGCTACATGGCCGAGTCGCGCGCCGGCCAGTACCACAGCGACTCCATCATCACGACGATCTACGAGGGCACCTCGGAGATCCAGGCCAGCTTCGCGCTCAAGGAGATGAGCAAGGGGGCGCTGTTCGCGGCCCTCGAAGAGGTCGGCGAGGAGATCGAGTCGCTGCGTGGCCGCTACCCCGAGCTGGTCGCCGAGCTGCGCGCCGGCATCGACTGGCTGAACAAGTCGTTGCCGGCGCTGATGGGCGACCCGCAGTACGCCCTGCTCAACGCCAAGCGGGTGTGCGAGATGGTGATCGACGTGCTGGTCGCCTCGGAGCTGCTGCAGCAGGCCGACCGCGCCGAGTCGAAGCTGCCGCTGGCCGCCTCGTTCATCCATCGCCGCATGCTGGTGGTCGAGATGAACGCGCGCCGCGTCAGCAGCGGCAACGCCTCGCGCATCCAACGCTACGACCAGATCCTCGGGCTGGGTTGAGAATAGCACCGCCGTCGGTCGGTGTTGGTCCCTGGAGGGCGCCGGTCCCTCGGCGCCGTGCTGATCGCAATCACACCACTGG
>JBOHWA010000515.1:0-3404 GCA_050735855.1 Binatia bacterium | reverse complement strand
CGCCCCTGGAGGGCGCCGGGCCCACGGCGCCGTGGTGGCGACGAGCACCGCGCCGCACCGCCCCCGGCGCCCAGGGCCCGGCGCCCTCCAGCTTCTGACGCAGCTTGCGGGCCGCAGGCGGGCGCGAGTAGGTTGCGCCGATGGAAAAAGGATTCATCGTCGAGACCGGGGTGCCGGTCGACGACCTCTGGCGGGTGCCGGCGGCGGCGCGCCGCATCGAGGCGCTCGGCTACGCGGCGGTGATCGCGCCGGAGATCAGCCGCGATCCGTTCCTGCCGCTGGCGCTGGCGGCGGAGCACACCACGCGGCTCGGCCTCGGCACCTCGGTGGCGATCGCGTTCCCGCGCGCGCCGATGGTGGTGGCGCAGGTGGCGTGGGACCTGCAGCGCTTCTCCAAGGGGCGCTTCGGCCTCGGCCTCGGCAGCCAGGTGCGCAAGCACAACGAGGAGCGTTTCTCGGTGACGTGGACGGCGCCGGTGGCGCGCATGCGCGAGTACGTGCTCACCCTGCGCGCCATCTGGGATTCGTGGCAGAACGGCGCCAAGCCGTCGTTCACCGGCGAGCACTACCGCTATACGTTCACCACGCCGTTCTTCAATCCCGGTCCGATCGAGCACCCGCGCATCCCGGTCGCGGTGTCGGCGGTGAACCCCGCCATGTGCCGGCTGGCGGGGGAGGTCTGCGACGGCGTCCGCCTGCACAACTTCTGCACCCGCCGCTATCTCGACGAGGTGATCCTGCCCAACATCGAGCAGGGCGCCACCAAAGCCGGGCGCCGGCTGGCGGAGATCGAGCTCGCCGGCGGCGGCTTCATCGCCACCGGCCTGACCGACGCGGTGGTGCAGAAGCAGTTCGAGAACGTCCGCCGCCAGCTCTCCTTCTACGGCTCGACGCCGTCGTACCACGGCGTGCTCGAGCGCCACGGCTGGGGCGAGCTGGGCGAACGGCTGAACAAGATGTCGCGCGCCGGCCAATGGCAGGAGATGGTGCCGGCCGTGCCCGACGAGCTGGTGCACGCCTTCGCCGTGGTGGGGCGCTACGACGAGATCGTGCCGCGCATCCGCGAACGCTTCCGCGGCGTGTCCCGCATCGCCTTTCCGCCGCCGGCCGAGGACGCCCGCGAAGAAGGTCTGGTGCGCGAGCTGCTGCACGAGCTGAGAGGGGAGTGATGCTGGCCTTCGATGTCTTCTGGTCCTTTCGCAGCCCGTACTCGTATCTGGCCACCACACGCCTGGTCCGCATCGCCGCGGCGTACGACGTCGACGTGCGCGTCCGCCCGGTGCTGCCGATCGCCGTCCGCATCCCGGGCTTCTTTCAACGCGTCAACCCGCTGTGGCCACCCTACCTGCTGCGCGACACGATGCGCATCGCGCAGTTCGAGGGGCTCGCGTACGGCTGGCCGCGCCCGGATCCGATCGTGCAGGACTTCGCCACACGCGAGGTGGCGCCGGAGCAGCCGTACATCTTCCGCCTGACCCGCCTCGGCGTCGACGCCGTCGAGCGCGGCCGCGGTCTGCCGTTCCTCGACGAGGTGTCACAGATCATCTGGAACGGCCAGGTGGACGGCTGGCACGAGGGGGCGCATCTCGCCGAGGCGACGAAGCGCGCCGGGCTCGACCTGGCGTCTATGGATGCGGCCATCGCCGCCGACCCGGCGCGCTACGACGCGGTCATCGAACGCAACCAGGCCGACCTGGAGGCCGCCGGTCACTGGGGTGTGCCGACCATGGTCTTCGAGGGCGAACCGTTCTTCGGCCAGGACCGTATCGAGTTGTTGCTGTGGCGGCTCGGGCAGCATGGGCTGACGCGGCGGTGAGGGCTCGGCGTTCACCACAGCGTACGCAGAGGGCGGAGAGAGCACGGCGTTGTCCCGGGACGTGTCGCTCGTCACGGCTCGGCGGGAGCCTCGCCCTCCCGTTCCCAGACGAACGCCGTACGCCCCGGTGTCGGCCAACGTGACGTCTTCACTCGATCTTGTTCCACCCACCGGGGCCGTGCTCTTCGATGCGGTCGGGACCTTGATCCAGCTGCGCGAGCCAGTCGGACAGACCTATGCGCGCTTCGCTGGCGGCGACGCCTCGGCGCCGCTGCTCGATGCCGCGTTCGCGGTCGTGCTGCGGGGCCGGCCGCCGATGGTCTTTCCTGGCCTGCCGCCCGCCGCAGTGCGGGCTGCCGAGCGCGCCTGGTGGAGCGAGTTGGTGGACGCGGTATTCGACGCCGCCGGTGCGCCGCTGGCTGATATCGACGCCGTATTTCCAGCTCTCTTCGATCACTACGCCGGCGCCGCCGCCTGGGAGCTGCGGCCCGGCGCGCACGCCCTGCTCGATGCGCTGCGGGCGCGCGGGGTGCACACCGGCATGGTGTCGAACTTCGATCACCGCCTGCACGCGGTGCTCGCCGAGCTCGATCTGGCGGCGCGCCTCGAGGTCGTCGTGTTGCCCGCCGACGCCGGCGCGGCCAAGCCGGATGCGCGCATCTTCCACCTCGCGCTGCAGCGCCTGCACGTGGCCGCGGCCGACGCGGTCTACGTCGGCGACGACGCCGAGGACGACATCGCCGGGGCGACGCGCGCCGGGCTGCGCGCGGTCGACGTGGCGAGCCTGCAATGATCATCCTCGCACTGCTTCTCCTGCTGGCGACCAGCGCGGCCGCCGGCGAGGCGCCGGGCGATCGCGCCACGGCGACCCACTCCTTCGCCGACGTCGCGTACTGGTCGGCGGTCTTCGACGATCCCAAGCGCGACGTCTGGCAGAAGCCGCGCGAGCTGGTGGACGCACTGGGACTGAAGCCGGGGCAGACCGTCGCCGACCTCGGCGCCGGCACCGGCTACTTCAGCCCCTACTTGAGCGAGGCGGTCGGCCCGAACGGCACCGTCCTCGCCGTCGAGGTGGAGCCGACGCTGGTCGCCCACCTGCGCACCCGCGCCGAGCGCGAGAAGCTGGGCAACCTGATTCCCGTGCTCGCGTCGCTCGACAACCCGCGCCTGCCGGCGGCCGGCGTCGACGTGCTGCTGATCGCTGACACCTACCACCACCTCGACCACCGCACCGCCTACCTGCCGCAGCTGCGCCGCGCCCTGCGGCCGGGCGGTCGCGTGGTGGTCGTCGACTGGAAGGCCGGCGTGCTGCCGCAGGGGCCGCCGCCCGACCACAAGCTGTCGCGCGACCAGGTCGTCGCCGAGATGCAGGCCGCCGGCTTCCGCCTGGTCGGCGAGCCCGCGCTGTTGCCGTACCACTACGTGCTCATCTTTCAGCGCGACTGAGGACTGAGGCCGGGATTCTTCCTGCTCCGTCCTCAGCCCTCAGTCCTCCGTCCTCAGCGGGGGGGAGTGGGTCGGTTTGGGGTCGGGTCAGCCTCGCTGTGAGTGACCTTGCCGGCGAGCGGCAGCCTGGTGGAGGGCGCCG
>JBOHWA010000514.1:0-2554 GCA_050735855.1 Binatia bacterium | reverse complement strand
GTGCGTCCTCCAGCCGGGCAGCGCCGGCGAGATGGCCGCGGCGGTGCGCGCGGCGGCGGCCGCCGACCTGGCGCTGCTGCCGGCCGGCAACGCGACACATCTGCATATCGGTGCCGCACCGCGGCGTTACGACGCGGCCGTCTCGACCCGCCGCATGACGCAGGTGATCGCCCACGACGCCGGCGATCTCACCGTCACCGCCGAAGCGGGGGTAACCATCGAGGCGCTGGGCGCGATGCTGGCCGCACAGGGGCAATGGCTGCCGATCGACCCGCCGCGCGCCGACGCGATGACGATCGGCGGGCTGATCGCCGCCGACCGCAGCGGCCCGCAGCGACTCGCCTACGGCAAGGTGCGCGATCTGGTGATCGGGCTGCAGGTGGTGCTGGCCGACGGCACCCTGGTGCGCGGCGGCGGGCGGGTGGTGAAGAACGTCGCCGGCTACGATCTGCCGAAGCTGTTTGCCGGGTCGTACGGCACCCTCGGGGTCATCGTCGAGGCGACGTTCAAGGTGCGCCCGCTCGCCGAGAGCGAGGCGCTGTTCCTCTGGCCGCAGGCATCGATCGGCGCCGCCCTCGAGGCGGGGCGCGCCCTGCTCGGCGGCGGTGTCTTTCCGGTCTTTCTCGAGGCGATCAACGATGCGGCGGGCGAGACGCTCGGTCTCGACGCCGGCGCCTGCCTGGCCATCGGCATCGCCGGTGCCGCGTCGCACATCGCCGAGCAGGTGCGCCGCCTGCACGCGCACTCGGCGGGCGCGGTACAGCCGGCCGATGGTGCGCGCGGCGCGGCGCTGCGCCGGGCACTGCGCGAGTTCTCCCAACCGGCCGGCGAGGACGCGGTCGTCGTGCGCCTCAGCAGCCTGCCGAGCGATCTGCCGGAGCTGGTGGCGCGACTCGAGGCGGATGCGGCGCGCAGCGACGTCGTGGTCGAGATCGCCGCGCATGCCGGCAGCGGCGTGGCCTGGTGCCAGCTGCTCGGCGCCGCCAGCGCCGACCGCGTGGCGCAGGTGATCGCACAGTTGCGCGCGGCGGCGACGGCGCGCGGCGCCTGGGTCGTCTGCGAGGCGCTGCCGGCGGAGCTGCGCGGGCGCGTCGATCCGTGGGGCTTCGCCGCGCCGTCGCTGCGGCTCATGCGCGGCGTCAAACAGGCGCTCGATCCGCAGGGCCGCTTCAGCCCGGGGCGCTTCGTCGGTGGAATCTGACATGACCTTCGGCGGAGGAATGATGGTCGCCGACCCGGCCCGCCTGCGCGAGTGCGTGCATTGCGGGCTGTGCCTCAATGCCTGTCCGACGTACCTCGAGCTCGGCACCGAGATGGACTCGCCGCGCGGCCGCATCCATCTCATCCGCAGTCTCGAGGACGGCACGCAGGCGCTCGACGCGTCGGTCGTGCGCCACCTCGACCTGTGCCTCGGCTGCCGCGCCTGCGAGACCGCCTGCCCGTCGGGCGTGCGCTACGGCGAGATCATCGAATCGGCGCGCGCCTACGTCGAGCGTCACGCGCCGCGTCCGTGGCGCCAACGTCTGCGCCGTCAGGCGCTGCTGGCGGTCTTCCCCTATCGCCGTCGCGTGCGCGTGCTGCTGTCGCTGGGCCGCCTGGCGCGGACGCTCGGCGTCTGGGGCCTGGTGCAGCGCGCGTTGCCGGCGGCGGCGCTGATGCCCGACACCGAGGTGGCGGCGCCCCTGGCGGCGTACACGCCGGCCACCGGCGTGGAACGCAGCCGCGTCGCGCTGCTCACCGGGTGTGTCGCCGGCGAGCTGTTCGCCACCACCAATGTGGCGGCGGTCGAGGTGCTGGTACGCAACGGTGTGGGCGTCGCCGTGCCGCCGGGCCAGGGCTGCTGCGGCGCCCTGCACCTGCACAATGGCGATCCGCAGACGGCGCGCGACCTGGCGCGCCGCACCCTCGATGCCTTTCCATCCGAGATCGACGCGGTGGTGGTCACCGCGGCCGGGTGCGGGGCGGCGATGAAGGAATACGGGGCCCTGCTCGCCGACGATCCGCGCTACGCGGCGCGGGCGCAACGCTTCGCCGGCCGGGTGCGCGACGTCACCGAGTACCTGGGCGGCCTGGGCGGGCTTGCGACCGCCGCCGGCCCGCCGCTGCGCGCCACCTACCACGACGCCTGCCACCTGGCGCACGCGCAGGGCGTGCGCGGGGCACCGCGGCGGCTGGTGGCGGCGATCGCCGGCGTCGAGCTCGTCGAGCTGCCCGAGGCCGACGTGTGCTGCGGCAGCGCCGGCAGCTACAACCTCACCGAGCCGGCGATGGCGGCGCGCCTGCAGGGGCGCAAGATCGACCACATCGCCGCGACGGGCGCGCAGTGCGTCGTCGCCGCCAACCCGGGCTGCGCGCTGCAGATCCGCGCCGGCCTCGCGGCGCGCGGCCTGGAGGTGCGCGTCGCTCACCCCGTCGAGCTGCTCGCCGAGGCGTATCGCAGGGTCCGGTAGCGCGGGCCTCCGTGCCCGTCTGGGCGCCGCCCGCGGCGCCCAGCAGCATCGAGCGTGCGCCCGGTCGCGCGACGGCAGTGGTCCCGCCATGCTGGGCCCGTGGC
>JBOHWA010000513.1:0-2487 GCA_050735855.1 Binatia bacterium | reverse complement strand
CTCCAGGCGGCCGCAACACGGTTGCCGCATCCGCCATGACGCGCACCCCTCACGCGATCCCGCCCACCGGCACGCTGGCCGAGCGCCTGGTCTGCGCCTACCTCACCTGGTTGCCGCTGTTGTGGGTGATCGGGCTGGTGCTGCCGCTGGCGACGCTGCTGGTGATCGGCCTGTTCGTCGGCGTCGGGCTCTCGCGCCGCTCGCTGGCGGCGTCGGCGCCCTGGTTCGCCGTCGGCGGCATGCAACTCGCTTCGGTGGCGCTCAACATGTGGGAGCTGCAGGTGCCGGCGTGGTGGATCGTCAAGCACGTGCTGGCGAGCTACGTGCTCGGGTGGTTCCTGCTCGGCGGCTGCGTCGCCATCGGCGCCAGCGGCGCCATCCGCCCCGAGCCGTTCCTGCGCGCCGCGGCGCGCATCGGCTGGTACTGCGCCGCGGCGGCGCTGGTCCTCTACCCGCTGTCGATCCTCGGCGGCGAGCGCTACCTGCATGTGCTGACGCCGATCGGCCAGTTGCTGCCCGTCACCCTGCCGTCGACCTCGTTCTTCTTCGGCATGCTGCTCTACAACTGGGAAGAGCTGTTCGGGGTGCTGTTGCCGCGCCTGTCCTTCATGTTCCCCTGGACGACGGCGATGGGCTTCGGCGGCCTGTGCCTGATCTTCGTCAGCGCCAACGAGGCCAACCGCCGGCGCCGGCTCGCCGCCATGGCGGGCGGCCTGTTCATGGTCGCCGCCAGCATGGGCCGCACGGCGGCGCTGGTGTTGGCGATGTGCGCCGCGCTGCGCCTCTTCATCGCCATGCCGCGGCGCTGGCAGCTGCCGGCGGCGGCAGCCGGTGTGGCGCTGGCGCTGCTGGTGCCGATCGGCTCGACGATCGCCACCGGCACGCCCGATGGACTGGTCCACGCGCTCAGCGAGCAGATCAGCGATCTGCGCCCGAGCGCCACCCAGGCGCGCGACCTGGTGTACGAAGAGAGTTGGGCCGGTGTGTACGACTCGCCGCTGCTCGGCCACGGCTGGCCGGGCGAAGCGGTGTACCCGGAGGACTATCCACAGGTCATGCAGGGCGCCGGCACCATGGGGCCGGGAAGCCACTCCACCTACCTGGGCCTCGTCTACCTCGGCGGCCTCTGTACGTTCGCCGCCTTCGCCTTCGCGCTGGTGAAGACGGTGTGGAGCTTCGCCGCCGCCGACGGGCCGCGGGCGTTGCGCTACAACGCCATCGCGCTCTTGGCGGTGATGGGGCTCAACGGTATCAGCGAGAGCCTCTACGCCCTGGTGGTGCCGACCTTATTCGCCTTCCTCTGGATCGGCATCGCCCTGCATCAGTGTCGGGCCCTGGCGCCGCGCCCGGTGCCGGTGCGTGCCGGCGCGCGGTTCGGCGCGCGCCCGACGGCGGCGCTCTCGTGACCCATCCCGTCGACGAGCGCGCCTGCACGGTGCTGCGCCGTGCCACGGTGCCGGCCGAGGGCCTGTGCCTCTCGGTGGTCGTGCCGAGCTACAACACCGCGCCGTATGTGCGCGAGACGCTGCGCTCGCTGTTCGCGCAGACGCTGCGCGCCCTCGAGGTGGTGGTGGTCGACGACGGCTCGCAGGACGACAGCCTGGCGGTGCTGGCGTCGATCGACGATCCGCGGCTGACCGTCGTGGCGCAGGCCAACCGCGGCCTCTCGGGGGCGCGCAACAGCGGCGTGCGGCTGGCGCGCGCGGCGTGCATCGGCTTCTGCGACGCCGACGACATCTGGCATCCGGAGAAGGCCGCGCGCCATCTGGCGGTGCTCGACGCGACGCCCGAGGTGGGCCTGACCTTCTCGTACTCCGCCTATCTCGCCGCGGACGGGCAACCGACCGGCCAGTTCCTCATCTCGCGCTGCGCCGCGCCGACGGCGCGCGACCTCATCCGCCGCAACCACATCGGCAACGGCAGCACGGTGGTGGCGCGCGCCGACGTCTTCCACCACGCCGGCCTGTTCGACGAGACGCTCGGCAGTTGCGAGGACTTCGAGATGTGGGTCCGCGCCGCAGCCTGCGCGCCGTATACCCTGCGCCTGCTGCCCGAGGCGCTGACCGGTTACCGCGTACGCCCCGGCAGCATGTCGACCACCTACGACGACTTCATCCTCGGCTATTCGCGCGCCCTCGAGCGCTTCCAGCGCTACGTCCCCGGCTTCACGCCGCGCGAGGCCGACCGCAGCTTCGCCGAGTGCCTGCGCATCGCCAGCCGCAAGGCGTTCTCCAACGGGCAGATCGGCCTGTCGCGCAAGCTCTTCCTCTCCGCCGTGCGCCACGCGCCGGCGCTGCCGCTGCGCGACTGGCGCGCCTTCGGCATGCTCGCCCTGCACCTCGGCGCCCTGCCATTGCCCAGGGCGCTGCAGGCCCACCTCTACCGCGGCGTGCGCGGCGCGCTGCGCCACGCCTTCCAGACCGTCCCCTCGCTGCATGGGCGCAGCGATGCGGCGGCGCTCGGCGCCGGAGGGATCGTTCCGTGAGC
>JBOHWA010000512.1:0-2651 GCA_050735855.1 Binatia bacterium | reverse complement strand
GGTCGTGGGCGTTACGGCAGGACCACCTCGATGCGCGCCTTGGCGGTCATCTCGTCGCGGTGGTTCTCGCACCAGACTTCCAGCGTGGCGATCTTCTTGTCGCCGTCCTGCTTCTTGTCGGCGACCTTGCCTTTGATCCAGGTGACGTCGCCCATGTAGTTGAACTTGCGGTACTGGGCTTCGATCTTGCGGACGTAGCCGTCGTCACCCATCCAGTTGGTCGCGCCCTGCGTCAGCCAGGCGCAGCGCTCGGGGCCGAGGTCGTAGGCGCCGGGCAGGCCGAGCAGGTTCTTGGTGAACTGGTTGTCCCAGTGTACGCGCTGCGGCGGCTCCGGCACGCCCTGCTCGTTGGGGATCATCAGCTTGGGGTGGCGCTTGTAGAGGTTGGCGGCGACCTTGTTGCCGACCAGGTAGACGCCGAAGTACGACTCGAAGGCGATCTCGGCGGTCGGTGTCAGCGGCCCCTTGAGGATCGGCTTCAGCTCGTCGCCGACCTTCACATCGGCCCACTTGCGCGCCACCGTGCGCTCTTCTTCCTCGTAGCTCTTCCACAGGTCGTGGATCTGATCGAGCGTCCAGGTCGCCAGCTCGGTCTCGCCGTACTTGCCGGTCTTCTTGGTCTTGTTGCGCTCGTTGCGGATCCAGGTGTCCTGACGCACGCCGAGCTTCTCGTCGTGCTGGTTCCAGTAGACGGCTTCGTAGGTCTGGAAGACCGTGCGGCCGCCGGCGAAGCTGCTCTCCGCGTCGCGCACTTCCTTCAGGTACGACTTCGAGCGCACCTTGTCACCCAGCTTGAGCGGCCGCTCGAGCTCGTACATCGAACCCGACCAGATCGAGTGCACGCCCGGCAGCCCTTCCGGCAGGCCGGCGCTGCCGACGGCGCGCAGCGTGTCGAAGCACTGGATCATGATCGGCGGCGCGATCAGCGTGCCCCAGCGCGTCTTCTTGGCGTACTCCTCGTCGATGTAGAGCGGGCTCAGGTCGCCGATGGCCAGCGCCAGGTGGTAGATCGCATCGACCGTGACCTCGGTGCGCCAGGGCCGGCGGTTGTCGAACCCCGCCCCGATGCGCGCACGGATCTTCGCCAGGCCTTCTTCGGTGATCTTGCCGTATTCGACTTCTTGCATCGTCATCTCCCGTTCTGCGGATAGGAATCGTGCCCGATAAAGAGCGTCTCACAACGGATTACACGGATTGAACGGATTTCTGAGTCTTGCTGCGGAGCATCCGTCCAATCCGTGTAATCCGTTGTTCGGTCTCGTGATGCTTGAGCCAAGCCGCTGTCATCCCTCATCGACCACGCGCGCGGCCTTGAACGCAAATCGCGGCAACGCGTTCGGTGCCAACAACTCGACTTCGACCGGCACCCCCAGGCGGGCCCGGGTGCGTTCGGCGATCGCTGCCGTCACCGCCGCCGCCTCGGCACCGCCGGCGGCCGCGTGCTCGACGCGCAGCGGCAGCGCCTGCAGCGCCGGGCGGCGGATGATCTGGTACTCGATCGCCGTCCCCTTGAGCGGCGCGCAGTCGAGCAGCGCCAGCAGCACGTCGATCGGCAGGATCTCGCGCGCGCCGACGGCGACCACATCCTTGACCCGCCCCTCGTAGAACAGGCGCTTGTGCGTCTCGCCGCACGGACACGGCTTCAGGTTGAGGCGCACGATGTCCTGCAGATCGTAGCGCAGGAAGGCGTTGTCCTTGCCGAGCACGGTGATCACCAGGTTGCCGCGCGCCCCGTCGCCGACCGGGCGGCCGCTGTCGCGGTCGAGCACCTCGGCGATGGCCAGGTCCTCGGCGACATGCGCGCCGTCGTCCGCGTCGCACGCGGTGCCGAGCATCCCGAGCGCCTCGAGGCCGGCGCTGACCGACTTGTACTGTTCCTTGGGGTCCTCGCCCTGCACACGCAGGTTCAGATCGCGCTCGGCGTCGTAGCCCGCGGCGCGCGCCGCGTCGGCGTACTGCGCCCCGGCGTTGCCGAAGAACCGATAGTGCGCCGGGCGGATCATCGACAGCAGCTTGACCACTTCGCGCGTCCACGGGCTCGGGCTCGGCGGCGCGCACGGGATGTCGAGCAGCCCGAGGGCCTCGATGCCCTTGCTGAAGCTGATGCCGCCGCCATAGAGGCCGAACGGGTGGCCGTGCGCCAGGCTCGAGCCCGGCCGCAGGCCCCAGCGCCAGCGCCCGCGGCACACCGCCTCGAGGTCGATCGCCTGGTCGTGGCGGGTCCAGAAGATGAGCGTCGGCTTGCCGCTGGTGCCGGTCGAGCAGCCGACGCGCACGCACTCGTCGAGCGTCGAGCCGCGATAGTCGCCGAGCGGCGGGTGCTCGGCCTCGCTGGCGCGCAGGTCGTCCTTCACCGTCGTCGGAATGGCGCGCAGGTCGTCGAGCGAGCGGATGTCGCGCAGCGTCAGGCCGGCCGCCTCGAGCTTGCGGCGGAAGAACGGGATCGGGCGCTCCCAGACGCGCGTGATCAGCGCCTGCAGACGCTCGAGCTGCAGCGCGGCGATCTGCTCGCGCGGCAGCGTCTGCACCTCGGGGCGGTAGAAGGGGCGGTCGTCGGTCATGCGCATCCAGAGACGGAGAAGAGAAGATTCAACGCGGAGACGCGGAGGCGCGGAGGGCGCAGAGACGAAAAAGAAATCATTCTCTTGGGT
>JBOHWA010000511.1:0-2118 GCA_050735855.1 Binatia bacterium | reverse complement strand
CGATCGAAGGGCGGCGTCAGCAGGCGGATGAGCCCGGCGTCGCGCACGATCAACTGCTCCTCGGCGGCCTGCAGGGCGAGGCGCGCCCGCTCGGGCGGTGCCGCGCCGGAGATCACCGACCACGCCTGGGCGATGGCGTCGATCTGGCACTCCTGGTTGGAGGCCGAGCCGAGCGGCGCCCCATCATCGTAGTAGGCGCGGCGATACCAGGCGCCATCCCAGCCGCCGTCGTTGAGCGCCGCGAGCAACTCGGTGCGGTAGGCGGTGTAGCGCGCCGCGCGCTCGGCGTCGCCGCGCCGCTCGCACAGCGGGATGAACTCGCCGAGCACGTCGTAGAGGAAGAACCCGACCCAGACGCTCTCGCCGCGGCCCTCGCGTCCGACCCGGTTCATCCCGTCGTTCCAGTCGCCTGTGCCCATCAGCGGCAAGCCGTGCGCGCCGCGCGTCAGCGAGCGGTCGATGGCACGGCAGCAGTGGGTGAACAGGTCGGCGCTGGTGCCGCTCGCCGTGGGCAGCAGATAGTTCTCGTCCTCGCCCTCGGCGAGCGCGGGCGCGCTGAGGAAGGCCGCCGACTCGTCGAGCACCGCGCTGTCGCCGGTGGCGTGTAGATACAGCGCGGTGACGAACGGCAGCCACAGCAGATCGTCGGAGAAGCGCGTGCGGATGCCGCGGCTGAGCGGCGGATGCCACCAGTGCAACACGTCGCCCTCGACGAACTGGTGCGCGGCGTGCATCAGGATCTGCGCCCGGGTCAGATCCGGCCGCGCGTAGAGCAGCGCCGCGGCATCCTGCAGCTGATCGCGGAAGCCGTAGGCACCGCCCGACTGGTAGAGCGCCGAACGGCCCCACAGGCGACAGGCGATCACCTGATACAGCAGCCAGCCGTTGAGCATCAGGTCGATCGCCGGGGCCGGCGTGCGGACCTGCACGGCGCCGAGGGTGGCGTCCCACTCGGCCCGCACCGTCGCCAGCGCCGCGTCGATGGCGGCCAGCGAGGCGTAGCGTCGAAGCAGCGCCGGCGGGTCTGCCGCCTCGCCGAGCAGGACGGCGCAGGTGACCGTTGCGCCGGGCGCGATCTCCAGCTCCACGTGGAGCGCGAAGCAGGGATCGAGCCCGGTGCCGGTGACGCCGCCGAGCGGCGTGCGGTTGGCCAGCGCCGCGGGCGCCGCCGGGCTGCCGTGGCGTCCGATGAACGCGGTGCGATCGGTGGTGAACTCCGGCGTCGCCAGGCCGGTTGCCGTGACCGCGGCGGCGAACGCCTCGCCACCGCTGAACTCGCCGTTGATCCGGTGGTGCGCGCTGAGGATACCGTCGCCCGCCGACGTCACGACCAGGCGCCCGCTCTCGGCCGGCAGCACGCCCAGCACCAGGCGGTGATAGGCGAAGAGCGACACGCGCCGCGGGCGGGTGCCCCGGTTGGACAGGCGCACGCGGGTGATCTTGAGCGGGTCCTCGGCCGGGACGAACTGCAGCACCTCCTGCTCGAGCTCGGCGCTGGTGTGCCGCCATGTGCTGTAGCCGAAGCCGTGGCGCGCCTCGTAGGGCTCGCCATCGGGGCACGGGCCGGGCTGCGGCGACCAGAAGGCACCGCTCTCGTCGTCGCGCAGGTAGAGCGCTTCGCCGTGCGGATCGGCGACCGGATCGTTGCCCCACGGCGTCAGGCGGTGTTCGCGGCTGTTCTGGCTCCACGTGTAGCCGGCGCCGCTCTCGCTGGCGAGAAAGCCGCAGTGGGGGTTGGCGACGACGTTGATCCAGGCGGCGGGGGGGCACTTGTGTGGGGGGGCCACGCGGATGACGTACTCGCGGCCGTCGGCGGTGAAGCCGCCGTAGGTGTTGTCGAATTGGAGCGGCGGCGCGGGCGCTTGGGCGGATTTCCCCGCCCCGCCCCCGGCGCCGACGGAGCGGCGCCCTCCAGGGGGGCCATCCTCCAGCGTGAGATCGGGCGGGTGTTCGGCGACGACGAGGTTGGCGGAGGCGAGCAGGACGTCGAGGTCGCCGGCGCCGAGCTCTGCTTCCGGCCGGACGAAGATGGTGCCACCGGCGGGCGCCGCCTCGGCGAGGGCGCGGATCTTGGTCAGCTCGGCGGCGGCGGCGCAGACGATGGCGACGTCGACGCGC
>JBOHWA010000510.1:0-9488 GCA_050735855.1 Binatia bacterium | reverse complement strand
GTACACCACACTCGGCCTCTCGGCGATGTCTCGGGGTCGCAGGTTGTGAAGCCCGCTGACCTCCGCGGTTCTCTGCGCGAACTGTCACCGGATGATTCACCGGACACGACCTATCGAGTCCGTTCAGACCTTCAAGGCTCGGTTGCGTCAGCCGTCTCAAAAGCCGCTGCAGCCGACGCGGGCCGCGCAGCCGAACGAACAACGGGAGCCGGCGCGTTCCGGCCCGCGCGGCTGAGCGCCGGCGTTGCCCGACGAGAGCGATGCGTGTGTGCCCAAGAAAAACACGCCGGCGGTCAGCACCGGACTGGCCTGGCCAAGATGGCGTGCCTCCACCCCCACGAATCAGAAGGCAACGACTGACTGATGGATCAAGCTACCCACAACAAGATCGTCTCCTTCATCTGGGGCATCGCCGACGACGTCCTGCGCGACCTGTTCAAGCGCGGCAAGTATCCCGACGTCATCCTGCCCATGTGCGTCATCCGCCGCATGGATGCGGTGCTCGAGCCGACGAAGAAGAAGGTGCTTGAGACCAAGAAGATGCTCGACGAGGCGCGCATCACCGAGCAGCGCGCCGCCCTCTGCGACGCCGCGGGCCAGGCCTTCTACAACACCTCGAAGTTCACCCTGCGTGACCTCAAGTCGCGCGGCAGCCAGCAGCAACTTCTGGCCGACTTCGAGGACTACCTCAACGGCTTCTCGCCCAACGTCCAGGACATCCTCGACAACTTCAAGTTCCGCAACCAGCTCCAGACGCTGTCGAAGGCCGATGCGATCGGCACGCTGATCAACAAGTTCCTCGACCCCGATATCGACCTGTCGCCGGCCGGCATCGACAACCACTCGATGGGCACGGTCTTCGAGGAGCTGGTCCGCAAGTTCAACGAGGAGAACAACGAGGAAGCGGGCGAGCACTGGACCCCGCGCGACGCCGTGCGCCTGATGGCGAACCTCGTGTTCCTGCCCATCGAGGCCGAGATCCGGTCCGGCACCTACCTGCTCTACGACTGCGCCTGCGGCACGGGCGGCATGCTCACGGTCGCCGAGGAGACGCTCACCGCCATCGGCGACACGCGTGGCCAGCAGGTCAAGTGCCTGCTCTACGGCCAGGAGATCAACCCCGAGACCTACGCCGTCTGCAAGGCGGACATGCTGCTGAAGGGCGAAGGCGAGAGCGCCGACCACATCGTCGGTGGCGCGGAATGGTCCACGCTCGCCCACGACGCCTTCCCCGCGCAAGCGTTCGACTTCATGCTCGCCAACCCGCCCTACGGCAAGAGCTGGAAGAAGGACCTCGAGGCGATGGGCGGCAAGGACGGGATGCGCGACCCGCGCTTCAAGGTCATGCACCAAGGAGAGGAACTCTCGCTCGTCACCCGCTCCAGCGACGGACAGATGCTCTTCCTGGCCAACATGGCCTCGAAGATGAACGAGAAGTCCACGCTCGGCAGCCGCATCGCCGAGGTCCACAACGGCTCGTCGCTGTTCACCGGCGATGCGGGACAGGGCGAGAGCAACATCCGCCGCTGGCTGATCGAGAACGACTGGCTCGAGGCCATCGTCGCGCTGCCGCTCAACCTCTTCTACAACACCGGCATCGCCACCTACGTCTGGGTGCTATCGAACCGGAAGCCCGCGCAGCGCAAGGGCCAGGTGCAGCTCATCGACGCCAGCCAGTGGTTCAAGCCGCTGCGCAAGAACCTCGGCAAGAAGAACTGCGAGCTCGCGCCCGAGGACATCGCGCGCATCAGCCGCACCTTCCTCGACTTCAAGGAAACGCCCGAGTCGAAGATCTTTTCCAACGCCGCCTTCGGCTACTGGAAGGTCACGGTCGAGCGCCCGCTGCGCCTGCACAGCCAGCTCACGCTCAGGGCCATCGAGACGCTGCGGTTCACGTCGGGCGACGAGGACATCCGCGCGACGCTCTACGACGAGCTCGGCGACGACCTCTTCACCCGGTTCGCCACGGTCTCAGCCGCGCTGGAGAAGCGCCTGGCCGACTGGGGCAACGACGAGGACGAAGGCGACGACGAAGAGGGCGCGAGCGCCAGGAAGGGCCTGCCCGAGAAGAAGCGCAAGAAGCTGCTCGACCCCAAGACCTGGGAGCGCGACGGCCGCCTGGTCGAAGTCGCCACGAAGCTGCGTGCGTCGCTGGGCGACGCGCTGTTCGAGGACCACAACCTGTTTCGCGACCGCGTGGACGCCGCGCTGAGGAAGGCCGGCATCAAGCTCGCCGCCGCCGACCTGAAGCAGATCCTCAAGGCCGTGAGCTGGCGTGTCGAGTCCGCGCCGCCCGTCATCGCCAAGACGCACAAGCCCGGCAAGGCCAAGGCCGCCCCGCTGCGCGGCCTGTTCGAGGCGACCGTGGACGGCAAGCCTGCGGTCGTCGAGTACGAACCCGACTCCGACCTGCGCGATACCGAGCAGGTGCCGCTGTTGGAGGAAGGTGCCATCGAGGCCTTCATCCGCCGCGAAGTGCTGCCCTACACCCCCGACGCGTGGATCAGGGAAGACGCCACCAAGATCGGCTACGAGGTCAGCTTCACGCGGCACTTCTACAAGCCGCAGCCGCTGCGGACGCTGGAGGAGATCAGCGCCGACATCCTCGCCATCGAGAAGGAAGCCGAGGGGCTGCTGGATGGGTTGCTGAAATCCGGGAGCGCCCGATGAAGAGAAAGGCGGCCCGCACGCCAAGTACGGCTCTCACACGCGCGCCGACCGCGATGCGCAAGCGCGGCTCTGCGCGGACGAACGCCTCCATCATCGTTGATGAGGCGGAGCTGCTTTCGGACTTGCGCAGCCTCATTCAAGCGGCGCGGCAGCGGATTGCCGTGGCCGCGAACTCGACCACGACTCTGCTGTACTGGCATCTGGGGCGCCGCCTCCTTGCCGTAAATCTTCAGGATCAGCGGGCGGAATACGGGAAGCAGATTCTCGCGACAGTGTCGCGAGAATTGACGGCGGAGTTCGGCAGGGGATTTGGGTATGCCACGATCAACCGCGCCATTCAGTTCCACCAGTGCTTTCCAGATCTGGAGATTGTGTCGACGCTGTCGCAAGAATTGAGCTGGAGTCACTTCATCGAGCTGTTGCCGATCAAAGAGCCTCTGGCGCGGGATTTCTACGCCGAGATGTGCCGCATCGAGCGCTGGGACGTGCGCACCCTGCGGCAGAAGATCGGCGGCATGTTGTTCGAGCGCACGGCGCTGTCGAAGCGACCCAAAGCCGTCGCCGCCGCCGGGATCGCCAAACTGCGCGACGGGCACATGAGCCCCGACCTGGTGTTTCGCGACCCGTACCTGCTCGATCTGCTCGGCCTGAAGGGCGCGTTCAGCGAGCGCGACCTCGAGAGCGCCATCCTGCGCGAGCTCGAAGGCGTGCTGCTGGAGCTCGGCTCCGGCTTCACCTTCGTCGCACGGCAGAAGCGCATGAGCGTCGGCAAGGACGACTTTCACCTCGACCTGCTCTTCTTCCACCGTCACCTGCGCCGCCTGATCGCCGTCGAACTGAAACTCGAGCCGTTCCAGCCCGCCCACGTCGGCCAGATGGAGTTCTACCTGCGCTGGCTCGACAAGCACGAACGCGCCCCGGGCGAGCAAGCCCCGATCGGGCTCATCCTGTGCGCCTCCGCCGATGCCGAACAGGTGGAACTGCTCGAACTCGATGCCAAATCCATCCGCGTCAGCGAGTACCTCACGGAGTTGCCGCCGCTGCCGCTGCTGCGCGCCCGGCTGCACCAGGCGATTGAGCACGCGCGGGAGCAGGCGGCCAGACGGCCACCGGGCGACGGGGGGCAGGCATGATCGCCGACCTCAGGCCGTATGCGGAGTACAAGGAGTCGGGGCTGCCGTGGCTCGGGCAGGTGCCGGGGCATTGGGAGGTAGTACGTAGCAAGCGGCTCTTCTCGGCGCGAAAGGATCTTGCGCTGCCTGACGATGTGCAGTTGTCGGCGACCCAAGCGTATGGAGTGATTCCACAGGCAGAGTTTGAATCGAAAGTCGGCCGGCGAGTCACCAAAATCTCCATGCATTTGGAGAAACGTCGACATGTGGAGATGGACGACTTTGTCATCAGCATGAGGAGTTTTCAGGGTGGGCTTGAACGCGCTTGGTCATCAGGCGCCATTCGTTCCTCATATGTCGTTCTTAAGCCAGCGCCTGTCGTGAACGCGGGGTTCTTCTCTTACCTGTTGAAGTCACATGGCTATATCCGTGCGCTGCAGGCGACAGGTGACTTTATTCGAGATGGTCAAGATCTGACATTTGGCAATTTCTGCGGTGTTGATCTTCCGTTGATTCCGCCCGCCGAGCAGGCGGCGATTGTGCGGTTTCTGGACTGGGCGAACGGGCGGCTGGAGCGGGCGATCCGGGCGAAGCGGAAGGTGATCGCGCTGCTGGGCGAGCAGAAGCAGGCCATCATCCACGGCGCCGTCACCCGCGGCCTCGACCCCTCCGTCCCCCTCAAACCCTCCGGTATCCCCTGGCTCGGGGATATTCCGCAGCATTGGGAGGTGTCGAGGGTCAAGAACGAGTTCCGCTGCTTGAACACGCAACGTGTCCCACTCAACTCTGTCGAGCGCGGGGCTATGACTGCGAGGACCTACGACTACTACGGAGCATCCGGCGTGATCGACAAGGTGGACGATTACCTCTTCGATGACGAGCTGCTGCTCATCGCCGAAGACGGGGCCAACCTGGTTCTTCGCAATCTTCCGCTCGCAATCATTGCAAGGGGACAGTTTTGGGTGAACAACCATGCCCACATCCTGAAGCCGAAGCGCGGGAGCATCGCCTACCTAGCTCATGTGCTCGAGACCTTGAACTACAAACCTTGGATCTCGGGGGCGGCGCAGCCCAAACTCACTCAGGACAGACTGATGTCGATCTCGATCGCCGTCGCGCCCCCAGAGGAGCAGGCCGCGATCGTCGAGCACACGTCGGAGCAGACTCGCCCGCTCGTAACTGCCATCTCTCGCCTCGAACGCGAGATCGAACTCCTCCGCGAATACCGCACCCGCCTCGTCGCCGACGTGGTGACCGGCAAGCTCGATGTGCGTGGAGCGGCGACGCGGCTGCCTGACGAAGCGCCGCTCGACACCGTCGAGGACGACAGCGACCTGAGCGACGAACCAGACGTCGCCGAGGAGGAGGCAGCGCTGTGACCACCGACACCAGCGAGAAGGGCCTCGAATCGCTCATCATGCGGCACATGACCGGCACCGACGGTCTCGCCGTCGCGCCGAACAGGGTCGCGGAGCGTCCGCCGCCCTACGGCGGCACCGGCTACACCGCCGGCAGCGCGCAGGACTACGACCGCGCCCACGCCCTCGACGTGCCGCAACTGTTCGCGTTCCTGCGCGCCACGCAGCCCGAGGCGTTCAAGAAGCTGGCGCTGGCTGACGCGAACGACGCCAAGGACATCAACCGCCTCAAGTTCCTCGCCCGTCTGTCGGCCGAGATCGGCAAACGCGGCGTCATCGACGTGCTGCGCAAGGGCGTGGACCACGGGCCGCTGCACTTCGACCTGTTCTACGGCACGCCGTCGCCGGGCAACGCCAAGGCCGAGAAGCTGCACGCCGAGAACCGCTTCTCGGTCACGCGCCAGCTCGCCTACAGCATGGACGAGACGCGCCGCGCGCTCGACCTGTGCCTGTTCATCAACGGCCTGCCCATCGCCACCTTCGAGCTGAAGAACAGCCTCACCAAGCAGACGGTCGAGGACGCCGTCCAGCAATACAAGCGCGACCGCGACCCGCGCGAGCGGCTGTTCGAGTTCGGCCGCTGCGTGGTGCACTTCGCGGTGGACGACAGCGAGGTGCGCATGTGCACCGAGCTGCGCGGCAAGGGCTCGTGGTTCCTGCCCTTCAACAAGGGGCACCACGACGGCGCGGGCAATCCGCCCAACCCGCTCGGGCTCAAGACCGACTACCTGTGGCGCGAGGTGCTCACCCCGGCGGGGCTGACCAATATCCTCGAGAACTACGCGCAGATCGTCGAGGAGAAGGACCCGCGCACCGGCCGGAAGAAGCGCAAGCAGGTGTGGCCGCGCTACCACCAGTTGAGCCTCGTGCGGCAGGCGCTGGCCGACGTGCGGACTGAAGGCGCAGGCAAGCGCTACCTGGTCCAGCACTCGGCGGGCAGCGGCAAGTCGAACTCCATCGCCTGGCTCGCGCACCAGTTGATCGGCCTCGAGCGCGACGGCGATGCGGCGAACGGGGAAGTCTTCGACTCGGTCATCGTGGTGACCGATCGGCGCCTGCTCGACCAGCAGATCCAGACCACCATCAAGCAGTTCATGCAGGTGGGCGCGACCGTGGGCCACGCCGAGCGGTCCGGCGACCTGCGCAAGTTCATCGAGCAGGGGAAGAAGATCATCGTCTCGACGGTGCAGAAGTTCCCCTTCATCCTCGACGAGATCGCGACCGAGGGCGGCAAGACGTTCGCCATCGTCATCGACGAGGCGCATTCGAGCCAGGGCGGCAAGACCTCGGCGGCGATGAGCCAGGCACTCGGCGCACAGGCCGAAGACGAGGACGCGGGACCGGACCCCGAGGACACGGTGAACGCCGCCCTCGAGAAGCGCATGGCGGCGCGCAAGATGCTGACCAACGCCAGCTACTTCGCCTTCACCGCTACGCCCAAGAACAAGACGCTGGAGATGTTCGGAGAGGCGCTGCCGCCCGACGCCGAGGGCAAGGTCAAGCACCGGCCGTTCCACAGCTACACCATGAAGCAGGCGGTCGAGGAGGGCTTCATCCTCGACGTGCTCAAGGCCTACACGCCGGTGGACAGCTACTACAAGCTGGTCAAGAAGACCGAGGACGACCCGGAGTTCGACACCAAGCGGGCGCGCAAGAAGCTGCGCCGCTACGTGGAGAGCCACGACCACGCCATCCGGCTCAAGGCCGAGATCATGGTGGACCACTTCCACGAGCAGGTGATGGCTGCGGGCAAGATCGGCGGCCAGGCCCGCGCGATGGTGATCACCAGCGGCATCGAGCGGGCGATCCAGTACTTCCACGCCTTCAAGGCATACCTGGTGGAACGCAAGAGCCCGTATCAGGCCATCGTCGCCTTCTCGGGCGAGCACGAATACAACGGTGCGAAGGTGAGCGAAGCGTCGCTCAACGGGTTCTCGAGCGGCGACATCGCGGGGAAGATCCAGACCGACCCGTACCGCTTCCTGATCTGCGCCGACAAGTTCCAGACCGGCTACGACGAGCCGCTGTTGCACACCATGTACGTGGACAAGCCGCTCTCGGGCATCAAGGCGGTGCAGACGCTGTCGCGGCTCAACCGCGCCCACCCGCAGAAGCACGACTGCTTCGTGCTCGACTTCCAGAACAACAGCGAGGGCGTGACTTTCGCGTTCCAGGACTACTACCGCACCACGCTGCTGGCCGAGGAGACCGACCCGAACAAGCTGCACGACCTCAAGGGGGCGCTCGATGCCGCGCAGGTCTACTCGCCCGAGCAGGTGCGGCAGTTGGTGGAGCTGTTCCTCGGCGGCGCCGATCGCGATCAGCTCGACCCGATCCTCGATGCCTGCGTGGCGGTCTACGTGGGCCGGCTCGACGAGGATGGCCAGGTGGACTTCAAGGGCAAGACCAAAGTGTTCTGCCGCACCTACGCCTTCCTCTCGTCGGTGATCCTGTACAGCAACGCCGAGTGGGAGAAGCTCTCGATCTTCCTCGACCTGCTCACGCCGAAGCTGCCGGCGCCGAAGGAAGAGGACCTTGCCAAGGGCATCCTCGAAGCAATCGACATGGACAGCTACCGCGTCGAGAAGAAGGCGGCCATGAAGATCGCGCTGGCGGACACGGACGCGGAGATCGAGCCGGTGCCGACGGATGCCAGCGGGCGGAAGAGCGAGCCCGAGCTGGATCGGCTGAGCAACATCTTGAAGTCGTTCAACGAGCAGTTCGGGACGCTCTTCACCGACACCGACCGGGTGGCCAAGCGCATCCGCGACGACATCGCGCCGCAGGTCGCCGCCGACGCCGCATACCAGAATGCGAAGGAGAACACCCCGCACACCGCGCGCATGGCGCACGACCAGGCGCTGGCCAAGGTGATGCAGCACCTGTTGAAGGACGACACGCAGGTCTACAAGCAGTTCGTCGAGAACGAGTCGTTCAAGCGGTTCGTCGGGGACATGGTGTATGCGATCACCAATCCATAGCGCGCGGTGGGCGACGCGGGCCAACAACAGCATGCAGCGGACGGCGCTGCGCGCCGCCGCTGATGCTGAGCGTTGGGCGGCGAAAACCGCAAGGATAGAGTAGGGGGTGTCCTATGTCGGAACTCGTCGTCCACCAACTCCCCGGGGCGTGGGGCCTGCCGTCGATCAGCCCGTTCTGTCTGAAGCTCGATGCCTATCTCAGAATCGCGGACATCCCCTTCCGGACCGTCGTTGATGCGACTCCGTTCAAGGGTCCCAAGAGGAAGCTTCCCTGGATCGAGCATGAAGGAAAGCGTATCGGCGATTCAGGGTTCATCATCGAATACGTCGAGAGTCGGTTTGGCTGCGATCCGAACGGTAGTCTCTCTGCGGCGGAGCGGGCGGTGGCTCGGGCGATGCGACGCCTCGTCGAAGAGAATCTGTACTGGACGATGGTCTACGACCGATGGATGGTTGACGAGAACTGGCGCAGCTTCCGCGATGTCGTTCTGGGCGAGATTCCCCTTCCGATCCGCCGAGTCATCGGGCCGGTGGCACGGCGCGGCGTGCGACGCCAACTCCAGGGGCACGGCATCGGTCGGCACTTGCAAGACGAGATCTACGCAATCGGCCGGGGCGACATCCGGGCCATCTCCCACTTCCTCGCAGACAGGCCGTTCTTGATGGGCGAGACCCCAAGCGAGATCGATGCGGTTGCGTACGGCTTCCTCGCGAACATCGCGCGCGTACCCATCGAGAGTCCCCTCAAGCGTGAGTGCGTGGAGCGAACGAACCTCATGGGCTACCTGGAGAGGATCGAGAGGCAATACTTCGAGGCCGATGGCGTGGCCGCTCGCCTCTCGAACGGCATGCCCGCCCAACAGGCCGCTGCAGCCGACGCCGTTTCGCGGCGCGGCTGAGCCGCCAAGCGTGCGGCGAATGCGGATCGCGAGGGAGTAGATGGATTACGATCGGGATCGCGTCGACGAAGCGGTGCTCGCGTTGCTGTGGCTGACCATGTTTGAGGATCCGCCGCAGACCCGGGCGTGGAAGGGGTACGACTGGGACAGCCTCGATCGGCTCCACGCGAAGGGGTTGATCGGCGATCCCAAGAGCAAGGCGAGGTCGGTCGTGGTGACGGCAGACGGAAAGGAGCGTGCCCGCGAGTTGTTCCACAAGCTGTTTGGGACGAGCGGCTAGCTAACCTTGATGAGACAAAAGACTTCAACGCGAAGACGCGAAGACGCGAAGTGTTACCGAGGAGTCTGCACCCGGCCGGCTCTTTCCCAATCCGCATCCGCGATGTGGTTCCGGGAACGCTCGCTCCA
>JBOHWA010000509.1:0-1761 GCA_050735855.1 Binatia bacterium | reverse complement strand
AGCACGGCGCCGAGGGCCCGGCGCCCGCCAGGGGACGGCGGCCCGCGACCGCAGCGCTCAGCCGTGCGAGAGCGGGCCCTTGCCCAGGCGGCGCTGCGCGCTGCCCGGCTCGACCAGGTTCGCCGCCGCCCGCAGGGTGGTGGCGATGATGGTCAGTGTCGGGTTGTAGCCCGAGCCGGTCGGCAGCACGGCGCCGTCCATGCAGTACAGGTTGTCGATGCCGTGCACCTGGCCGAAGGCGTCGCAGACCGAATCGTCGGGCGAATCGCCCATGCGCATGCCGCCGAGGACGTGGCGCGAGCGCGGCGGTGTGCCGCCGGTGGGATCGACGAAGCCGAACTGCGCCCCCGCCTGGCGCATGATCTCGATCAGGTGCGGCTTGTAGTACGCGGCGGCGTCGAGCTCGAAGGGGTGGTTCTTGTAGGTCAGGCGGACGACGGGCAGACCGAACACGTCGCGCACCGTCGGATCGAGATCGACGCGGTTGGAAGGCTGCGGCGCATCCTCGGCCTGCACGATCATCACCCCGATGTGCTTGTGGAAGGGGGCTTCGACGAGGATGTCCTTCAGCGTGATCGCGGAGCCGAAGTTGGCCGCGACGTCGAGTGCGAGGCGAGCCGACTTGGCCGTGCTGATCGGCTCGGACGAGGTGCCGAACTCGACGATGCCGCCGAGCGGCCGGCCGTCGCTGGCGAGCGCCGTGCCGCCCGGTTCGACGCCGCGGAAATCGCTGAACCCATTGGTTACCGACTGGCCGCGCTCGCCGTGCATGCGTTGCTTGAAGATGCCGACGCCGTTGGTCTGGTAGTGGAACAGCATGTGCCGGCCGAGATGGAAGCGTGGACCGTCGGCCAGGCCGAGATCCGAGAGCAGGCAGAGCCGCACGCTCTCCATGGCGCTCGCCGCGAGGATGTAGCGGTCGCCCGTCGCGCTCGCCGGTCGGCCGTCCGCATCGAAGTAGTCGACCCCGACCACCTGCCGGCCGCCATTGGTAGTGCGCAGCGCGCTGGCGAAGCAGTTGAAGCGCAGCTGGCAGCGCCCGCTGAGCAGCGCGGCGCGCAGCGTGGTGACCGCCGCCGAACTCTTGGCGTTGTTCGGGCAGCCGTAGCCGCTGCAGAAGCCACAGTTGACGCAGGGCGGCCGGCGCAGCGCGTCGATGTCCGGATAGGGGCGCGAGTTGATCGCCGCCGGGTAGCGGAACGGGTTCCAGCCGGCGCGCCGCGCGCCTTCGGAGAGCACGCGGCCGACGTACATCTCCGGCGACGGCGGCATGGGGTAGTCGCGCGCGCGAAACGACGCGAACGGATCCGCCCCGGCGCCGCTGGCGACGCCGGCGACGCCGGTGATGACCTCGGCCTCGCCGTAGAAGGGCTCGATCTCGTCGTAGCTGAACGGCCAGTCGATGAAGCTGGTGCCGTCGTAGACGCGGCCGGCTTCCTGCAGCGCCGTGGCCAGGCGGAAGTCGACGGCGTTGAAGCGCGGGTACTTCATATCGGCGTGCACCGTGGTGCCGCCGACGGTGCGGTTCAGCGTGTTGACGTCCTCGTTGGCCTTGGCGATCGCCGTCTCCAGGGTGCGGAAGGTGCGCGGTTCGAGGATCGGGTCCTGGCGGTCGAAGCGGCGCAGCGACGCCTTGATCTCGTCATTGCCATAGCGCGACAGCGGCATGCCCGGGGTCGGGTCGTCGAGGCCGGGAAAGTTGTTGTTGCCGGCTTCGAGGATCAGCACGTCGAGGCCGGCGCTGGTCAGCACGTACGCGGC
>JBOHWA010000508.1:0-4164 GCA_050735855.1 Binatia bacterium | reverse complement strand
GGCCAGCCGCGCGCCGGGCTCGTGGTGGCCGGCGCGGATGGTCTCGTAGGTCAGGCCGGAGGGGCGGAAGCCGAGGTAGCTGGTACCGGCGGCGGCCATCAGCCCGATCGGGCGGATGCGGGCGCCGGCATCGAACGACCACACGTCGCCCTCCTCGGTGCGCGTCACCAGCGGCGCCCGCGGCCGCAGCGCCGCCGGCACGCGCGCCTGCCACACGTCGGGCGGCTCGTAGACGTGCGCGTCGGCGTCGATGATCGGGTAGTCGATGCTGGCGACCTCGGCGAAGGACTCGGACATGACGCGCGAGGTCTACGCGATCGATCTGCTGGCGGTCAAAGGCGTCGGGACAGACGGGCGGGAGACAGGAGACAGGAGACGGGAGACCGTCTCCGGTCTCCCGGCTTTGCCTGAAAACTCCGCCCGTCGCGGCAGGTGCAGGCGGATATCGATTCTCGGGCGCTGATCCCGAGGTCCCTTCCCCCCTTGCGGGGGAAGGACAGGATGGGGGGTTGCTTGAGCCCCATCGCTTACTTTCTCGCGGACTTCCCCCCATCCTGTCCTTCCCCCGCAAGGGGGGAAGGGACCTCGGGATCAGCGCCCGAGAATCGGTATGCGGGTGCACCCGCCGCGACGGGCGGAGTTTTTGGGCAAAGCCGGGTCACTGGTCACTGGTCACGCTATTTGCCGTGTGCGGGATCAGGCGCGCGGGGCGCAGCGTCACCCCGTGGCGGAAGGTCCATTCGTAGGCGGTGCCGGTCGCCACCGAGAGCAAGGCCACGGTCACGACGGCGCCCCAGAGGCCGAAGCGTTCGGTGGCGATGGTGAGGGCGGCCAGGGCGAGCACCAGGCGCGTCGCGGCGAGTTGCGTCACTGCGGCGAGACGCCCGCTGGCGCGCAAGGCCTGACCGTAGAGGTAGGCGCGGTAGCGCCAGAGCAGGCAGGGCGAGAGCACCAGCATCAGCAGCGCCAGCTGCGGCGCGCCGAAGAAGACCAGCGCCAGGACGGCCGAGCCGCCGACGCAGGCGACGCTGGCGAGCAGCGCCATGCGGTCGACCTGGCGCGCCAGCCCGGCGTGGAACTCGGCGTCGCCGTCGACCATGCGCGGATAGCGCGACTGCACGAAGGTCCACACCGGGGTGTCCGCCGCCATCAGCAGTTGCTGGCAGAGCCGGAACAGCCCCAGCTCGCCCCGGCTGACGACGGTGGCGAGCAGCAACGGCGCCGCCTGCTCGGGCGCCACCGTCAGCGTGTCGTTGACCACGTAGTGCACGCTGGCGCGCGCGATACCGCGCAGCCGCGCGGCGGGCAGACGCTGGTAGTGGAAGCCGGACCAGATGAGCGTCGCCGAGGCCAGGCGCGCCAACAGCAGATAGACCGCGAAGCCGGCGGGCGTCGCCGCCAGCACGGTCCCCGCCAGCATGCCGGCGGTCTCGCACAGCGGCGCCGCCAGCCCGACGCCGAAGCGCCGGTGCATGATCGCCAGCATCATCCCCATGTTGCCGAGCCCGATGAAGAAGCCGCTCAAGGCGACGGCGTAGATGATCCGCGCCTCGCCGGCGTCGTGCGCCAGCAACGCCGCGTACGGCCATAGCAGCAGCGCCACGAGCGGCAGCTGGACGATCTGCAGCACCAGCCCGGCGTACGACGACTGCGCCAGCGACTGGCGCAGCCGCGGCAGATGGTTGTGCAACCCGAGCGGGCAGACGATGGCGATGATGTTGACCGCCGCCAGCCCGATGGCGAAGGTGCCGAGCGCCGCCAGGCCGAAGCGCTGCACGAGGATGATGGAGAGCAGCAGCCCGTTGACCAGCTGCACGGCCCGCCCGGCGAGCAACAACGCCGGCCCGCCCTCGTAGCCGCGCGCCACGCCGAGGATCCATTCGCGCATCACGCCCGACCCCATTCCCAGTGGAGGGCGCCAAGCCCTCGGCGCCGGGGGTGGGGCGGGAGTGCTCGCGACGAGCCCCACGCTCCGCCCCCGGCGCCGACGGAGCGGCGCCTTCCAGTTTCGTCATCGTCGCGATCGCTCATCCCACCCACGACGGGCCGCGGAAGCGCCACGAGTTGGCCTGGCGCAGCACGCGGCGGCCGAGACGATAGGGGGCGGACTGGGCGCCGCGCGGCAGCGCCAGCGCGAGGACGTGCAGGCTGCCCATGGCGAAGCAGCGCAGATCGCGCACCACCAGCGTCGGGGAGTGGCCCAGGGCCTGGAAGAACAGGCGGCGCGACAGCGGCACCTGGCCGGCCGAGAACGCCTTGCGGCTGAGCACGCGCAAGTGCTCGGCATACGTCCGCCGCGCATGGCGGGTGGTGTAGCCCGGCACGTAGGCGCGAAAGCGCTGCAGATAGAGCTGGCTGCCGGCGATGTACTTGTCGAAGGTGTGCATCTGGCTGGTGGCGCGCACGCGGTAGCCGGTCAGCGGCTCGGGTACGCAGCGCAGCGTGCCGCCGCCGAAGACCGACAGCCGCACCCACATCTCGATGTCCTCGCAGCTCTCCAGCGCTTCATCGAAAATCCCGGCGCGCTCGAAGCCGGTGCGCCGCACGATCGGCGTGCTGCCGTTGCCGACGTGGTTGCGCGCCACCAGATCGCGCGTCGTCGGCCGCCGGCAACGGGTCAGCAGCAGCTGCCCGGTCGGCTGCCCGTCTTCCTCGAGGTAGGCGGAGTAGGAGAAGGTCAGCATCACCTGCGGCTCGGCGTCCATCACGGCGAGCTGGGTCTCCGCCTTGGGCGGGAACCAGACATCGTCGCCGTCGCAGAAGCCGATCAGCGGCGCGCGCGCGCAGCGCACGCCGGTGTTGCGCGCCGCCGCCAGCCCGCGGTTGGCCTGCGTGATGCACGTCAGGCGCGGGTCGTCGACGGCGAGGATCTGGCGCAGCGTATCGTCGGTCGAGCCGTCGTCGACGGCGATGACCTCGAGATCGGCCATGGTCTGCGCCAGCAGCGACTCGACCGCCGCGCGCGCCCAGGCGCCGACGTTGTAGCACGGCACCACCACCGACAGGCGCAGGCGCGCCGCCGGGATCGACGCCTGGCGCACGACCCCCGGGTCGGAGGCCGGCCGCGCATCGAGGGCGGCTTTGGGTACGATTGCGTTCATGATGCGCTCCTAAGAGGGCGATGGAACGGTACCTGGGCAGCTGGCTGCGGCGGGCGATCCGCCGTTCGCCCTGAGCTTGTCGAAGGGCGGCGACGGGCAGCGCCCGCCCCGCTCATACGGGTGCCGTGGCTCCGAGCGGCACCGGCGCCCCGCCGAGGCGGTAGCCGTATGCCAGCAGGTAGGGCAGCGTGCAGGCGGTCACCAGGCGGCGATCGCGCGCCGACAGGCGGGCGCGCCAGTCCTCGTCAGGACGGATCTCGACGGCGCCGACCAGGAAGCGCGTCGGGTTGCCCGACGCGGTGTGGTTGGCGCGCAACTCGACCGTGCGCCCGCGCAGGAACGGCAGCGCCGTGTCGCCGCCGGCGAAGGCGAGCATGCGGCGCAGCACCGGCGCCGGGTCGCGGGCGAACTCCTCGTAGTAGGCGCGCAGGTAGCGCCCGCGCTGCAGCGCAAAGGCGTGGCACAGGCTGTTGAAGGTCAGCCACCAGGCGGCGCTGCCGGCGGCCGAGTAGCGGTGCATGTAGGCGCGCTTCCAGTAGACGTCGGGCAGCGGCTTCTGCTTCATCCACGCGTACGCCACCGGGCGGCTGTCGCGCACCAGATGGATCATCGAGAGGCGCACCTCGGGCAGCGCGCGCAGCACGCAGGCGTACGACGGCTCCTTCGACGAATCGATGATGACGCGGCACCCCGACACCGCGCGGATGGCGCCGTAGAGCGCGACCAGCGCGTCGCCGAACGCCTCGAAGCGGGCGCGATAGGGGCGCGACGGGCGGCCGACCAGGTAGGGCAGATAGCGCGTGCGGTTGACCTGACCCGCCAGTTGCGCCAGGGCGCGGCCGTCGACCGCATCGAAACCGCCGAACGCCTGGCGCATCACCGCCTGCCAGAAATCGCAACCGCGCAACGGCGTGCCGCAGCCGCAGAGCTGGTTCTGCGCGACGCCGCGCTCCCACAGGTGGCGCACCTCGCCGACGGCGCAGAAGCCGTCGACCTGTCCGAGGCAGCGTTCGACCAGCGTGCTGCCGCTGCGGCCGAAGCCGCCGATGTAGAGGATGTCGAG
>JBOHWA010000507.1:0-3256 GCA_050735855.1 Binatia bacterium | reverse complement strand
AGCTGGAGGCGCGCGCCGGCGGCGCGTTTCCGCTCGCGCTGCCGGTGGCGGAGCGGCCGCTGGTCGACCTGCGGCCGCAGCCGCAGGCGCGCTTCGGCGTGGGCGACCGGGTCCTGGTGCGCGACATCCACCCGGCCGGCCACACGCGCGTGCCGCGCTACGTGCGCGGCAGGCGCGGCGTTGTCGTCCACGTCGCGCCGCCGTTCTCGTTTCCCGACGCGGCGGCGCACGGGCTGACGCCGCGCAGTGAGCACACCTACCACGTCGAGTTCGCCGCGCACGAGTTGTGGGCCGAGGCGGCCGCGAGCCATGCCACCGTGGTCGTGGATCTCTGGGACAGCTACCTGGAGGACGCATGAGCGCTGCCGGGCGCCGCCAACCGCCGGCGCCGGCCGCGGCGCGTGCCCGGGCGCTGGTCGACGCGCTGGCCGAGAAGCAGCTGGTGCCGAAGGGCTTTCTCGACACCATCGCTACGCGGGCCGCGGAAGCCTGGAGCCCGCACAACGGCGCGCGCGTCGTCGCCCGCGCCTGGCTCGATCCATCCTATCGGCAGCGCCTGCTGGCGGACGGCACCGCCGCGTGCACCGAGCTGGGCTACTCGGGTCCGCAGGGCGAGTATATCGTGGTGCTCGAGGACACCGCGGAGGTGCACAACGTCATCGTCTGCACACAATGCTCATGCACGGCCTGGCCGGTGCTCGGGCTGCCCCCCGAGTGGTACAAGAGCCCCGCCTATCGCGCACGGGTGGTGCGCGAAGCGCGACCGCTGCTGCGCGAGATGGGCCTCGACCTGCCGGAGCACGTGGCGATCCGCGTCTGGGACACCAGCGCCGAGAGCCGCTATATGGTGCTGCCGCTGCGGCCGCCGGGCACCGAGGGCTGGAGCGACGCACAGCTCGCGGCGCTGGTCACCCGCGAAGCGATGATCGGCGTCGCGCGCGTCGCCGTCGCCTGAGCCGCGCGCCGCGTCCCGTTGGCGCAGAGGAGAGCGACCATGCTGACACTGTTTCACGCCCCTCAATCGCGTTCGTCCCGCATCCTCTGGCTGCTGGAGGAGATCGGCGCTCCCTACGTCGTCAAGATCACCAGCATCCCGCGCATGGATGGGACGGGAGCGCCCGATCCCGCCAATCCACATCCGGACAAGAAGGTGCCTGCCCTGGTCGACGACGGGGTGTTGATCACCGAATCGATCGCCATCGTCCAGTATCTCACCGACAAGTACCCCGCCGCCGGGCTCGGGCCGGCGGTCGGCGATCCGACGCGCGGACACTATCTCTCGTGGCTCGCCTACTATGCCGGCGTCATCGAGCCGGTGGTGAACCTGCAGTTCGCCGGTCTGGCCGACAACGCCGCGATGCAGCGCACCTTCCGCGATCGCGGCGCGATGGATCGGCATATCGTCACGGCCCTCGAAGCCGGCCCCTACCTGGTCGGCAACACGTTCTCCGGTGCCGACATCCTGGTCGCCAGCATGGGCCACTTTGCGCGTGCGATGCTGCCGGCCGGCGCGGTGGTGGAGGCGTATCTCGACCGCTGCAACGCCCGGCCCGCGCTGGCGCGCGCCTGGGCCAAGGACGGCGGCTGAGCCCCCACGGCCGGCGCTGGTCGGGCGCCGGGCCTCCGGCTGAACTTGCTGGCGCGGGCACAGGCCCGCGCCACGGGCGATTGCGCTTGATCTGTGAATCCGCTTTCACTAATTGTGAAACCAGATTCACCAGCACCCGTCCGCGAGGGGAGATGCGATGACGATTCACTACGAAGGCGATGGTCCGGTCGTGGTCATCACGCTCGATCGGCCGGAGGTGGCCAACGCGATCGATCAGCCGACGGCGGCGGCGCTGGCGGACGCGTTCCGTCGCTTCGATGCCGACGCGTCGTTCGCGGTCGCGGTGCTGACCGGCGCGCACGGCAAGTTCTGCTGCGGCGCCGACCTGAAGGCGATGCGCAGCGGCGACCCGGCGCTGGTCACCCGCGTCGCCCCCGACGGCGACGGTCCGGTGGGGCCGACGCGCATGCTGCTCAACAAGCCGGTGATTGCCGCGGTCGAGGGCCACGCGGTGGCCGGCGGGCTCGAGCTCGCCGCCTGGTGCGACCTGCGGGTGGCGGCGGAGGACGCCGTCTTCGGGGTGTACTGCCGGCGCTGGGGGATTCCGCTCATGGATGGTGGCACCGTCCGGCTCGCCCGGCTGATCGGCCACAGCCACGCGCTCGACCTGATCCTCACCGGCCGCGGTGTGTCGGGCGCGGAGGCCCTGCGCATGGGCCTGGCCAACCGCCTGGTGCCACCCGGTCGGGCGCTGCCGGAAGCGATCGCGCTGGCGCAGGAGATCGCCAGCCGTCCGCAGGCGGCGCTGCGCAGCGACCGGCTGGCGTCGTACGAGCAGTGGTCGCTGGCGCTCGCCGAGGCGCTGGCCGGGGAGTTCCGGCACGGCATGGCGACGATCGAGACCGGCGAGTTGTTCGGTGGGCTCGACCGCTACGCCGCCGGCGGTTGGCGACGCGGCGAGCCGACGTGAAGACTGCACCGCGGGGAGAGCGCGCATGACGGACAAGGTCACGACCGAGGATCGCGGCGCGGTGCGCATCCTGCGCCTCAACCGCCCCGAGCAGCGCAACTGCGTCGACGGTGAGACCGCCGCCGGCCTCGCGCGGGCGATCGAGGCGTTCGCCGCAGATGAACGGGCGCGGGTGCTGATCGTGACCGGCGCGGGCGACCTGGCGTTCTGCGCCGGGGCAGATCTGAAGAACGCCGCGACGCTCTTCCAGCACGAGCACGTCGACACCGCCGGCCCGATGGGCTTCGCTCGGCTCGATCCGGGCAAGCCGACGATCGCCGCGGTCAACGGCTTCTGCTTCGCCGGCGGCGGCGAGCTGGCGGCCTGGTGCGACATCCGCATCGGCGCGGCCAACGCCGAGTTCGGCTGTCTGTCGCGGCGCTGGGGCGTGCCCTACACGGACGGCGGCACGCAGCGCTTCGCCCGCATCATGGGGACCGGCAACGCGCTCTACATGCTGATGACCGGGGCGCGCTTCGACGCTCGCCGCGCTCTCGAGATGGGATTTCTGCAGGAGGTCGTCCCCCAGGGGCAGGCCCTGCCGCGGGCGCTCGAGCTGGCCGAGGCGATCGCGTCCTACCCCAACTTTCCCGGCATATGCGCCGATCGTCGCGCGACCCTGCGCGGCCTGTCGCTCGACCTCGACGCCGGCCTGCTGCTCGAGGCCGAGGTGGTGCGGCCGGCGTGCTTCTCCGATG
>JBOHWA010000506.1:0-1595 GCA_050735855.1 Binatia bacterium | reverse complement strand
ACGCGGAACGCACCACGTTCATCCCTTCGCCTTGCGCGCCACCTTCGTCGGCTCGGCGGCCGCGGCCTTGCCTTTGACGCGCGACGGCTTGCGCGCGGCGTCGTCGGCGGGCTTGGTCTTGGACGGGCGGGCCGCGAGGCTGGCCTTGAGGGCCTCCATCAGGTCGATGATCTGACCCCTGGGCGCCGCGGCCGGGGCGACGGCGATCTCCTCGCCGGCGACCTTCTTCTCGATCAGCGCCAGCGCCAGCTGGCGATACTGGTCTTCGTACTTGGCCGGCTCGAAGGCCGTGGCGCCGAGTTGGTCGATGAGCTGCACCGCGAGCTCGATCTCGCCGTTCTTCAACGTCACCGACTCGCCGCGATCGATCTCGCCGAAGTCGCGCACCTCGTCGGCGTAGTACAGCGAGTGCATCATCAACCCGTCCTGCGCCTGGCGCAGCAGCACCAGCTGCTGGCGGCCGCGCGTCGCGAAGCGCGCCACGGCGCCCTTGCCGGCCTTCGCCATCGCCTCGCGCAGCAGGCGGTAGGCCTTCTGGCCGCCCTTGTCGGGGCCGAGGAAGTAGGTCTTCTCGAAGTAGATCGGGTCGATCGAGTCGATCGGGATGAACTCCTCGATCTCGATCGACTGGTCGCTGCTCTGGTCGAGCGCCTTGAGCTCGTCCTGGCTCAGCACCGCGTACTGGTCCTTGGCGTACTCGTAGCCGCGCTCCATCTGGTCGCGCTCGACCACCTCGCCGCAGGTCTGGCAGACGTACTGCTGGCGCAGGCGCGAATGGTCCTTGGCGTGCAGCAGATTGAAGGACAGGGCCTTCGACTGCGTCGCGGTAAACAGCTTCACCGGCACCGAGACCAAGCCGAAGCTGATCGTGCCGGATGCGATGGATCGTGCCGCCATGAGGATCTCCTCCCCTTCCCGAACGGACAGAGGCTACCATCTTGCCGCCAGGCCGGCGAGCCCTTTTGTGCTATAAAGAAGCGCTTTCGATGGCCCCCCGCTCGCTCGACACCTACCGCCGCAAGCGCGATCCGGCCCGCACTCCGGAGCCATTTGCCGCCGCCCCGACGCGCCTGGCCGGGGCGCAGCGCTTCGTCGTCCAACAGCACGCCGCGCGCCGCCTGCATTGGGATTTTCGCCTGGAAATCGACGGCGTGCTGGTCAGCTGGGCGGTGCCGCGCGGGCCCTCGGTCGACCCGAAGGAGAAGCGCCTGGCGGTCCACACCGAGGACCACCCGCTCGAATACGGCGATTTCGAGGGCTCCATCCCGGCCGGCAACTACGGCGCCGGGGCGGTGATCCTGTGGGACAACGGCACCTACCGCACGATCGACGACGAGCCGCCGGCGCAGGGCCTGGCGGCCGGCAAGCTCGACTTCATCCTGCACGGCCACAAGCTGCGCGGCCGCTGGGCGCTGGTGCGCACCAAGCGCGGCGAAGGCAAGGAGTGGCTGCTGTTCAAGAAGTCCGACGGCGTGCCGACGGCCCCCGAGCCGGTGGATGCCCAGCCGGCCTCGGTCGTCTCCGGCCTGACGGTCCTCGAGTTGCGCGACGGCCTGCGGCGCGACACCGCGCTCGCCGCGCTGGCCGCCGCGGCC
>JBOHWA010000505.1:0-2647 GCA_050735855.1 Binatia bacterium | reverse complement strand
GCGCGCCGCTGACCAGTTGTGCGACGCCATCGGCGTCGGAGCCCGCCGTGCCGCTGATCGCCAGCCCGTAGGTGCCCGGCGGGGCATCGGCGGCGATATCGAGCGCGCAGGTGAAGAGCCGGGTGCCATCGGGGATGTCGACCTGCTGCACGGGCAGGATCAGGGCGCGGAACTGCGCGCAGTCGTCGCCGCACGACGCCGCCAGGAAGGCGAACCCGCTGTAGCCGCCCAGGTTGGGATCGTCGTTCGGCTCACAGTCCGGGCGACCGCCCGCGTCGGCGGCGATGGCAGTGAGGGGGCTGAAGGCGATATCGGCCTGGACGCCGGTGATCTCCATCTCGTGCGATTCGAGCCAGACGTCGAGGGCGACGCGATCGCCCGGCTGGCCGACGGCGTTGCCGAGGTGCACGACGGAACACGGCGCCGTACACGGTGTGCTGGTCGAGGTCGGCGTCGCCGTGATCTGCGGGGTGCGCGGTCGGCCCGGGCGCGGGGTCGCGGTCGGCGGCGCCGTGCGCGTGCTGGTGGGTTCGGGGGTTGGGGGCAGATCGTTGGTCACGACGACCACGCCCGGAATGCATGTCGCCGGCAGGAACGCCTCATCCGTGCCGGACGGGCGGCTGGCAAAGGTGTGGTCGCAGCTCAGACCGTATTCGCCGGGCGCCGCGTCGGCCGCGATATCGAGCGAGCAGGTGAAGAGCAGCGAGCCGTCGGGGATCTCCGAGCGGAGCGCGGCAACGACGGCGCGCAGCACCGAGCAGTCGCCGCCGGAGCACAGCCAGTCGGCAAAATGGAACGACGCGTCCGCTTCGCCCGCCGGCAGGCCGCCGCCGATCCGACAGTCGGGCGATCCGCCCGCGCCAACCGGCACCAGGCCGGCGCCGGAGATGGTGACGTCGACCTGGACGCCCCCGAGCTGCTCCCCACCGGTGTCGACAGTGGCCCCGAAGGTCACCCGGTCGCCGGGCCGGCCGGCGACGGTGCCGAGCTCGACCGTGACTTCGGCCTGTACACTGCCCGCGCTGCCGAGCAGCACCGCGAGCAACCCAACGCCCGACGCCCGACGCATCAATGCCATGCTCACCTCCGACTGGAACGCTGGCGTAGTGTACGAACGCCCGCCGCGCAGGGTCAATGCCATTTTCATCCCGGGGCGGCGACCGATCGCGCCGCGGTTCCCGCCCTGCCCGCGGGTGCTATAACGCGCCGCATGACGACGCCCGCCTGGGTCTACATCGAGGACATCGGCCAGCACGATGGTGAAACGGTCACGCTCAAGGGCTGGCTCTACAACAAGCGCTCGAGCGGCAAGCTGCACTTCCTCCTGCTGCGCGACGGCACCGGCATCCTGCAGTGCGTGGTGTTCAAGAAGGACGTGCCGGAGGACGTCTTCGCCCGCGCCGACCACCTGCCGCAGGAGAGCTCGCTGATGGTCACCGGGGTCGTGCGCCGCGACGAGCGCGCCCCGCTCGGCTACGAGCTCGGCGTCACCGACCTCACCGTCGTCCAGCAGGCGGAGGAGTACCCGATCACGCCGAAGGAGCACGGCGTCGCCTTCCTGCTCGACCACCGCCACCTGTGGGTGCGCTCAGCCCGCCAGCACGCCGTCCTGCGTATCCGCAGCGCCGTCGCCCACGCCTGCCGGTCGTATTTCGAGACGCGCGGCTTCGTCCTCTTCGATTCGCCGATCCTCACCCCGGCGGCGTGCGAGGGCACCACGACGCTGTTCGAGACGCCCTACTTCGACGAAACGGCGTACCTGACGCAGAGCGGCCAGCTCTACCTCGAGGCCGGCGCGCTGGCGCTCGGCAAGGTGTACTGCTTCGGCCCCACCTTCCGCGCCGAGAAGTCGAAGACGCGCCGCCATCTGATGGAGTTCTGGATGGTCGAGTCCGAGGTGGCGTTCATGGACCTGGCCGGCGACATGGACCTGGCCGAGGACTTCGTCGCGCACGTCGTGCAGCAGGTCGTCGCCACCCGCCGCCGCGAGCTCGAGACGCTCGAGCGCGACGTCGCCCTGCTCGAGCGCGTGCAGAAGCCGTTTCCGCGCATCACCTACGGCGAGGCGATCGCGCTGCTGCAGGGCAAGGGCTTCCCGGTCGAGTGGGGGGCCGACTTCGGCGCCGACGAGGAGACGGCAATCTCGAACGAGTTCGACCGCCCGGTGCTGGTGCACCGCTATCCGATCGAGATGAAGGCCTTCTACATGAAGGCCGATCCGGACGACCCGCGCGTCGCCCTGTGCGTCGACATGCTCGCCCCCGAGGGCTACGGCGAGATCATCGGCGGCGGCCAGCGCGAGGACGACTGCGCCACCCTGCGCGCCAAGATTGCCCAGCACGGCCTGCCCGAAGCGCCCTTCGCCTGGTACCTCGACCTGCGCCGCTACGGCTCCGTCCCACACGCCGGCTTCGGCATGGGCATCGAACGCGTCGTCGCCTGGATCTGCGGCATCCCCCACGTGCGCGAGACGATCCCGTTTCCGCGCATGCTGGAGCGCCTACGGCCATAAGCTGCAACGTCGCCTCCCCCTTTCCCTTCGCCCCGAGCGTGGCGAAGGAACTTGGCGTGGCGCCCTTCGGCAAGACGCGACACGGCGCACGGGTCGAGCACGGCCTGGAGGGCGCCGGTCCCTCGGCGCCGGGGG
>JBOHWA010000504.1:0-14472 GCA_050735855.1 Binatia bacterium | reverse complement strand
GTACTTCTGCGTCTCCTGGCTGAACGGCTGGCCGTCGATCGCGACGCTGAACGTCTTCTCACCGGCCGCGAGCGCGCGTGCGTTGGCGGTGCTCCAGGGGAGGAAGATGGCGCCGACCTCGTCTTTGAGTAGCGGCATCAGGGTGGGGCCGAGCGTCTCCCAGGGCTCGAACGGTCCCTCGGCGCGCGGGCCGAGCATCTCCTGAATCCATTTGACGACGCGCGGCGCGCTGGCGCGCATGATCGCCGCCGGGGTCGGGTCGGTCGAGCACTGGTGCAGCTGCGCGAACAGCCCGAAGTCGCCGAACGACGGCCGCCCGCCGAACAGGTACGGCCGGCCGGCGAGGTGGCGATCGAGGATGGCGAGCTGGCGCTTAAACGAGCCTTCGATACGATCCTTGGTGTCCGCCGACGAGCCGACGAACGCCAGGCGCGGGATCATGCGCGACGTGATCATGGCGACGCCGTTGGGCAGCTGGGCCGGGTCGAGGGCGGGCATCGTGCTGCGCGCCAGGCGCTCGCCGGCCGACGCCTGGTCGGGCGGATAGAACCAGCGGTAGTGGAACATCGGCTTGTTGCCCCACTCGTCGCCGTACTCCTCGATCAGGGCGGAGAGGAAGGCGGCGTCGCCCGGGGGATGGATCGACGGCTCGGGATGGCGCGCCTCGAGCTGCTCGAGGATCGGCGTCGAGTCCTGCAGTCCCTTGCCCTCCGGCGTCACCACCAGCGGGATCAGCGGCAACTTGGCGTAACGCGCGAACTCCTCCTCGACGTCGGGGGTGCGCACCACCCACTCGTGCGGCAGCTGCTTGTAGCGCAGGTACGAGCGGACCTTGACCGAATAGGGCGACATCTCGTTGCCGAAGATGCGATACGATTGGGACATCGATGGCTCCTTGCGCTGCCGGTGCGCGGCGCCGGTGGAAGAGGACACGCCTCCCGCCCCTCGGCCCGCGTCGCTAATGGGTCTGATCGCCGCAGCTGAACGGGCCCGCTTATAGCGCGTTTCCACGTTCGCGCCAGCGCCGAATGCAGGCCCCCGTTGTTCGCCCGGCAGGTGCATTGTAGGAAGGGTCTTCCCCTGGGCGCTGGAGACACGCACATGCCGAAGGACACGCTGACCGTCATCGACAATCGCACCGGCAAGCAATACGAGCTGCCGATCGAGAACGGCGCCATCCGCAGCGCCGATCTGCGGCAGATCAAGACCGACCCGGACGATTTCGGGCTGATGGGCTACGACCCGGCGTTCACCAACACCGCGTCGTGCAAGAGCCGCATCACCTTCATCGACGGCGACAAGGGCATCCTGCGCTACCGCGGCTACTCGATCGAGGAGCTCGCCGAGCACAGCAACTACCTCGAGACGGCCTATCTCATCGTCAAGGGCGAGCTGCCCGACGTGAAGCGCTTCGAGATGTGGCGCCACAACATCACCGTCCACACCTTCATCCACGAGAACATCAAGCGCTTCATCGACGGCTTCCGCTACGACGCCCACCCGATGGGCGTGCTGGTGAGCACGGTCGGCGCGCTGTCGACGTTCTACCCGGAGGCGAAGGACGTCGACGACCTCGAGTCGCGCCGCCTGCAGACCCGCCGGCTGATCGGCAAGCTGCCCACCCTGGCCGCCTTCGCCTTCCGCCGCAGCAAGGGCCTGCCCTACGTCTACCCCGACAACGAGCTCAGCTACACCGGCAACTTCCTGCAGATGCTGTTCAAGATGGGCGAGCGCATCTATCACCCCAACGCGGTGCTCGAGCGCGCCCTCGACGTGCTCTTCATCCTGCACGCCGACCACGAGCAGAACTGTTCGACCAACGCCGTGCGCTCGGTCGGCAGCTCGCGCGTCGACCCCTACTCGGCCTGCGCCGCCGGCGTCGCCGCGCTCTACGGGCCGCTGCACGGCGGCGCCAACGAAGCGGTCATCCGCATGCTGAAAGAGATCGGCTCGGTCGACCGCGTCCCCGAGGCGATCAAGGACTTCAAGGCCGGCAAGGGCCGCCTGATGGGCTTCGGTCACCGCGTCTATCGCAACTTCGATCCGCGCGGCACGATCATCAAGCAGCTCGCCTACGAGGTGTTCGAGGTCACCGGCAAGAACCCGCTGATCGACATCGCCCTCGAGCTCGAGCGCATCGCCCTGCAGGACGACTACTTCGTCAAGCGCAAGCTGTACCCCAACGTCGACTTCTATTCCGGCATCATCTACCAGGCGATGGGCTTCCCGGTGACCATGTTCCCGGTCCTGTTCGCCATCCCGCGCGTCTCCGGCTGGCTGGCCCAGTGGGCCGAGATGGTGCGCGACCCCGAGCAGAAGATCAGCCGCCCGCGCCAGGTCTACGTCGGCGAGCCGCCGCGGCCCTGGCAGTCGATCGAGCAGCGCCCCGAGCCGGTCGAGCGCGAAGAGGCGGTCAGCACGCTGATCTGACGTGGTGCGTCATGCGCGGCGGGACGGGGTCGGTTCGGGCCACACCATGGGCCGCCGGCACCCCCCGCCGCGCAACGCCGAACGCACAACGCGCCGCCGGCACGCGGCGCAGGGCAAAAGGCCTGCTTGCGTCGACGCGGGCACGGCCGCATAGTTGCTACGTAGCGCTCCGCAGATGGGTGCCAACGTACTCGTGACTCCGCCCTCCTCCTCGCCCGAGCTCGCCGGCGAGCTGCTCGACAGCAACGCCGCGCCGCGCCGCCACCGGCGCGGCGGGCGCGTCCTCGTCTGGTCGCTGGTCGTCCTCGTCTGCGTCGTCGCCGTCGGTCACGAGCTGCGCACCTCGGCCCTGCAGGCCTGGCTGCTGCCGCGCTACACGGCGCGCATCTCCTACAGCGTCGCCGACGGCAAGAGCGAGCGCATCGCCTACCCGCGCAACGCGCCGTTCGACGACCGCCTCGGCTACTCCCGCCTGGGCGAGTTCCAGACCCGGCTCGAGGAGCGCGGGTTCGAGGTCCAACGCCAGGCGGTGGCCTCGCCCGAGCTGGTCCGCCTGCTCGGGCTCGGCATCGCGCCGCCCTATCGCGAGCCGCTGGTCGCCGGGCTCACCATCCACGGCATGGACGGGGCGCCGCTCTACGACGCGACGCGCGCCCAACGCTGGTTCCGCAGCTTCGACGACGTGCCGCCGCTGCTGGTGCAGACGCTGCTCTATATCGAGAACCGCGAGCTGCTCGTCCCCTTCGATCCGCGCGCCAACCCGGCCATCGAGTGGGACCGCATGGCCAAGGCGAGCCTGCTCTACACCGGCGCCAAGCTCGGGTTCGCGCTGCCCGTCCAGGGCGGCAGCACGCTGGCCATCCAGCTGGAGAAGTACCGCCACTCGCCCGGCGGGCGGACCAATTCGCCGCTCGACAAGCTGCGCCAGGTGGCCGGCGCCAGCCTGAAGGCCTATCGCGACGGCGCCGACACGCGCGACTGGCGGCGCGAGATCGTCGTCGACTACTTCAACACCGCGCCGCTGGCCGCGGCGCCCGGCTACGGCGAGATCTATGGGCTGGGCGACGCGCTCTACGCCTGGTTCGGCCTCGACCTCGCCGACGTGCAGGCGCAGCTCACCGCCGCCGGCTCGACGCCGGAGAAGGCGCGCGCCTACAAGCACGCCCTGGCGCTGCTCATCGCGCTGCGCGCGCCGAGCTACTATCTGCAGAAGGACCGCATCGGCCTGGAGGAGAAGGTCGACGAGTACACCCGCCTGCTGGCCAAGGACGGCGTCGTCGATGCGGAGCTCGCCGCGGCCGTGCAGGCGACGCACCTCACCTTCCTCGACCGTGCCCCGGTGGCGCCGCCGCTGCCGTACGCGCGCAAGAAGGCGCCCAACGCCATCCGCACGACCCTGCTGCAGTGGCTCGACGTGCCGAGCTTCTACGAGCTCGATCGCCTGCATCTGGAGGCCGACGGCACCATCGACGTGCCCCTGCAGGCCGAGGTCGAGCGCCTCTTCAACCAGCTGAGCGACCCGAAGTTCGTCCGCGCCCGCGGCCTGACCGGCGAGAAGCTGCTGCGCAACGCCGACCCGACCGCGGTGGTCTACAGCCTGATGCTCTTCGAGCGCACGCCGGGCGGCAACCTGCTGCGCGTCAATGCCGACAATCTCGAGCGCCCGTTCGACATCAACGGCGGCGTCAAGCTCGACCTCGGCAGCACCGCCAAGCTGCGCACCCTGGCGCACTACCTCGAGGTGGTGGCGCTGCTGCACAAGGACCTGACCGCGCTCGAGCCGACCGCGCGGGCGGCGCGGGCGGACGATCCGCGCGCCGACCCGCTCTCGCTCTGGGCGGCCGAGACGCTGGTGAAGCACCCCGGCATGGAGCTCGACGCGCTGCTGCAGGCGGCGCTCGACCGCAAGTACTCGGCCAGCCCCGGCGAGACCTTCTTCACCGGCAGCGGCCAGCACAACTTCAACAACTTCAACAAGGACGACAACGGCCGCATCATGCCGGTGCGCGAGGCGCTGCGGAATTCCACCAACCTGGTCTTCATCCGCATCATGCGCGATCTCGTGCGCTATCATCGCGCCCGCCTCGACTACGACGCCGAGGCGCTGCTGAAGGATCCCAAACACCCCAAGCGCCAGGAGATGCTGCGCGAGATCGCCGATCAGGAAGGGCGCCAGGTGTTGCTGCACGCCTACCGGCGCTACAGCGGCCTGACGCCTGACGCGGCGATCGGCCGCCTGCTCGGCACGCGCGCCAAGTCGCCGCGCCACCTCGCCATGCTCTTCTACGCCTGGCATCTCGGCGAGACGCCGGCGCAGCTCGGCCAATGGCTGCAGTCGCTCGGCGTCAGCGCCACGCCCGCCGAGCTGGCCAAGCTGTCGCGCGCCGTCGGCGGCCAGCACCTCACCCTGCTCGACTACGGCTACCTGCTCGGCCGCCAGCCGCTCGAGGTCCTGGCGGTCGGCGAACTGGTGCGCGAGCCCGGCATCAGTTGGGAGGCGGTGCTCGAGCGCAGCGAAGCGGCGCGCCTGACCACCGGCGAGTGGCTGTTCTCCAGCCGCGCCCGCGCGGCGCAGAACCTGCGCCTGCGTATCCGCACCGAGCAGGACGCCTTCACGCGCATGACGCCGTACTGGCAGAACCTCGGCTTCCCGTTCGATCGCCTGGTGCCGTCGTACGCCACCGCCATCGGCAGCTCGTCCGACCGCCCGGCGGCGCTCGCCGAGCTGATGGGCATCATCGTCAACGACGGCAAGCGCGAGCCGATGCTGCGCCTGACCCGCCTGCACTGGGGCGAGGGCACGCCGTACGAGACCATCATGGTGCCGAAGGCCAGCCCCGGCATCCAGGCGCTGTCGCCGGCCGTCGCCAGCGCCCTGCGCGGCGCGCTCGCCTCGGTGGTCGACAACGGCACGGCGCGCCGCCTCGGCGGGGCGTTCAAGACGCCCGACGGCCAGAAGATCGTCGTCGGCGGCAAGACCGGCTCGGGCGACAACCGCGTCAAGACCTTCGGCCGCGGCGGCTTCCTCAAGTCGTCGCGCGTCGTCAACCGCACCGCGACCTTCGCCTTCTACATCGGCGATCGCTACTTCGGCGTCATGACCGCCTTCGTGCCCGGCAAGGAAGCCGGCGGCTATGAGTTCACCAGCGCGCTGTCGGTCAGCGTGCTGAAGCTGCTGGCGCCGGCGCTCAACGCCCGCATGGCCGGCGTGCCGCTGCCCGAGAGCGCCCCGGCGCCGGCGCCGCTGATCGAATCGAAGGCCAAGCCGGCGCCTGGCGCGGCTGGCTAGCGTTCACGACCTTCGCCCGAGGCGCTCAGACGCCCGTCGACGCGGAAGGACCCGGTGGCTCACGGTCTGTAACCGAGAGCCTTGAGCTGATCGCGGAATTTGTCGTCAAGCGCCGGCGTCGGGCCGGTTGGCGCCGCATCTGCGGTCAGCCGGGCGAGGGTCTGGTCGAGTGCCGCGTGCAGGATGGCCAAGCCGGCGTCCGACTCCGACGCAATGCGTCGCGTCTCACCGGGATCGGCCCCGAGATCGTACAGCTCCGGGCGTGCCTCGAGGCGGTCGATCAGCAGCTTCTGCTGCCCGCGCACCAGGCCCGCGGTGTGTTCGCGGCCGTCCATTTCGGCGGGCACGGTGCGCTCGAGTTGCAAGACGATGTCCGAGCGCTGCGGGCGGGCGCGGCCGGTGTCGCCAACGTCGTTGGCGAAGAGCGGGGTGAGCGGATGCCCTTCGAATCTTGGCTCGGGCGCCAGCCCGAGTAGATCAAGGAGGGTGGGCGCCAGGTCGATGAGTGACACGTTGGTTCCGACCCGCCGGCCGGCCGGAACGCCCGGCCCGACGATGATCAACGGCACCCGAACGCTCTCCTCGTACAGTGTTCGGCCGTGGCTCCCCCCGCCATGTTCGAAGAACTCCTCGCCGTGATCGGACGTGATGATGATCAGCGCGTCATCGAGGAAGCCGCGCTGCTCGAGCTCGGCGAAGAGTCGACGGATCTGGTCGTCGGCCTCGGCCACCTCGGCGTCGTACAGACGCTCGAGCGGCAGTGCCTCGCTGCGGGTGAGGCGCGACAGCCCCTGGCTGACGATTTCGCGAATCGCCACCCCGAGATCGGTCGGCTGCTGGCCGTCCGCGGGCGCTGGCAGGGTGCGTTCCGCCAGGGCCCGCAGTGAGGCGACCAGGTCGACCGGCTTGCCGTCGTCATCGACGGCGAAGCGCCCGCGAAACGGCTCGTTCGGGGCATACGGGGCATGCGGCTCCATATATTGCATGAAGAGCAGGGCAGGGTCCGCCGCGCCGCGCCGCCACACGCCGTCCAACCAGCCGAGCGCCTGCGCGCGCAGCGCGTCGCCCGCCACTTCCTGCTTCTCGGTCGATTCGCTGCGCCAGGCGACGAAGCCCTGTGCGTGTCCGAACCGGTCTTGCAGGTTCGGATTGGCGGAGAAGCCCCCGCCGGCCCAGCCGCCGCGCTGGAGCCGCTCGCCGAAGGTCACTTCGTCGGCGCGGATGCGCTGGGCGAAGGTCACCACGTGATGCTGCGTGGGATAGCGCGAGGTGAACAGCGAGGCCATCGAGGGGACGGTCCAGGAGCTCGTCGCGTACGCGTGCTCGAACAGGGTGCCGCGCTGCGCCAGCTGGTCGAGGAAGGGGGTCAGCCCGCGCCGATTGCCGTAGGCCCCGAGCTTGTCGGCCCGCAGCGTGTCGACCACCACCACCAGGACGTTGGGCCGCCGCGGCGGCGGCGCGGGGCAGCCAGCCAGGCAGACCGCCAGCGCGAGCCAGACCCAGCGGCGGAAGCGGGTCGGTCGCGCGCGGAGCGGATACACAGCGGGAGGTGGACGGAGAGGCACGATCGTTCACCGTACCCGCGGCGCACGTGTTCATCAACGAGTGTTTTTCCTGGTGACGGGCGCCGGGAGTAGTAAGGATTCCCTCGTGCCGCAGCCCCCTTCCAGACGACAGCGCCGACCGGTCTTTCGAAGCCAGGCGTTCCACCAGCGCTTCGATGCGTTCCCGAAGGGCCGCGCGCGAGGGAAAGTACTGCTCGCGCATGGGCGGGAAACCCTGCCAGACCTCTGTGTCCCGGACCTCGACCCGGGCGTCGAGCGGCAGCGCCGTGTCGTCGGTCCCTTGGACGACGACCACCAGCTCGGCGTCGTGAACATCCTCCGCTGAGACCACCTGCGGCCGGTAGCCGTCCAGGCGGAACCCATCGACCGCCAGGGCGAAGATCATTCTGAACGGCACGGCCGAGTAGCTGGGGACCATCGCCCGTGCGATGGCTCGCTCGCGAAGTCCGCGTGCCGCTGCAAGCCGGTTGAAATAGGCGGCAGACCACACGCTCATCGAAACGCCGTTCCTGCACACGAATACAATTGGCACCCGATCGCGAACCTCCCCGATCGGCTCGGCCCGTATCGCTAGGGCAACGGCTCCGACGAGAAGGCAGGCGGCGCTGACGACCAGAACGGACCTGAGCTTCATTGGGTTCCCTCCGATGCGGCGAACTACGGCTCGCAGAGCGGGAACGCCTGAAGGGGCGCTGTCGTTACATCGGTTGCGGAATGCGGGGAGCGCAGCGGCGGACGGAGAAAACCGAGGGGCATTGTAACAAACCGGGGGCCCGCGGCGTTGATCGGGCATGAGCGCACACGAATACCTCTCCGCCGTAGCCACCATCCTCTGCATCATGGCGCTGGCCGCCCTGCTCGAAACCGCGGCCCCGCTGTTCGCGGCGCGCGGGGTGGCAGCCGGCCGCCGTCGCGCCAACCTGGCCATGACCGCCCAGACGCTGGTCTTCAATTTTTTCCTGACCTCCGGGGCCGCCCTGGCGGCCCTGGTCCTGCCCCTGGCTTCTCCGGGGCTCATGGCGCGCGCCGCGATGCCCGCGGCGGCGCAGTTCGTCGTCGGCATTCTGATCCTCGACTTCGCCTTCGGATACGTCGCACACCGGGTGCTGCACGCCTCCCCCACGTTGTGGCGATTTCACCGCGTGCACCACAGCGACCCGTTCGTCGATGTGACGACGACGTATCGCAACCATCCGGTCGAGCACATCTGGCGTTACTTCTGCATCCTCGTTCCTACCTGGGCCCTCGGCGTGCCGGCCTCCGCAGTGGTACTCTACCGGCTGCTGTCGTCGATCAACGGAGTCCTCGAGCACGCCAATGTCAGCGTCGGCCCTGCCCTTGACGGCGCCGTGTCGCGCGTCTGGGTGACGCCGAACATGCACAAGGTCCATCACTCTCGCACTGTGGCGGAGACCAACTCCAACTACGGCAACCTGCTGTCGCTCTACGATCACGTGCTCGGCACGTTCACGCCGACCGACCGTGCGCTCACGGTGGCGTATGGGTTGGATGACGTGGATCTGGGTGCGGCGCAGTCGTTCGTGGGGATGAACACGATGCCGTGGCGGTCCAGGAATGCGCAGCTCAGCGAAGCGCCGGCAGAACCTGGCGCCAACTCCCAGCGCCGGGATTTCACTCCGGCGGCAGCGCGATCTCGCGCGGGTCGGCGACCGGTTCGTCAAACCTGCCCGCCGTCAGCTTCGGCGGGTTCAGGATGGTGAGGATCTCGCGGAAGCGGCCCTCGGCGTCCACTTCGCAGCGCATCACCAGGCGCGGCGCCATCTGGGGCCTCAGCGGTCTGGTCACCACGACCAGGGCTGCCGCGCCGTTGATCCAGCGAAACTCGGTGTGCGAGATCGGCGCCCGTCGCCGCGCGGTCTCCAGGTGGAAGCGCACGACCGCCTGCCTTCCGGCGAGCGGTTCGCGCAGGGCCGTGTATCGGCCCCCGCCGTCGGTGATGGAGCGCACGTCCTCGGCGAGCAGGGCCTTCATGCCCGCGGCGTCCTGCTGGACCATGCAGAGCAGCAGCTTCTGCAGAGCCGACTGCTGGCGCTGGCGCACATCGGGCGACGCGACGAGAGCCGAGTCCACCCCTTCGAGGGCACGCCGCGCGCGATGGCGGAGCACCCTGACGTTTCCCTCGGACGTATCAAGGACGCGCGCAACTTCCGCCGCCGGGTAGTCGAGCACGTCGGTGAGCAGCAGGGCCGCACGGGCGCGCGGGCCCAGAGCCTCGAGCGCCACGAGGAATGCGTAGGAGACCTGTTCGAGGCGCTCGAGACGCTCGGCGGCCCCCGCCGCGGTGTCGGAGGTAAGCGAAACGCCGTCGTAACCGGCTCCCGCCTGGTCGCTGCCGGCTCCCAACTCGGCTGTCTCGACCGGCGATGGCAGCCAGGGGCCGATGTAACGGCGGCGCCGGCGGCGGCGCAGCCGATCAAGGCTGAGATTGGTCGCGACGCGCACCAGCCAGCGCTCGAGGTCGGGCCCGGGCAGGTCGCGCCCCGACTCCAGCGCCTTCACGAACGTTTCCTGGACCAGCTCGTCAGCGTCAGCCGCCACGCCGGTCATGCGATAGCAGAGTCCCCAGATCCGGCGCTCGCCGGAACGGAACGCGGCCTCGATGGTGGAGTCGCCGCCCATGCAAGCAGCATAACGCACCGGGGCGGGAAACCGTTACAGACCGCCGCCGCCACGGGCTGGGGGCGCGGGTGGCCGGCGCACCGCGGCCCGTGCTACGACCCCGCGCCATGAAGATCGGCATCTTCGCTCCGACCAGCAACCCGTTCGCCACGCCCGCCTATCTGCGCACCCTCGGCCCGGCCGCCGAGGAGCGCGGCTTCCACTCGCTGTGGGCGCCCGAGCACGTCGTGCTCTTCGACGACTACCGCTCGTCCTATCCCTATGCGACCGACGGCAAGGTGCCGGCGCCGAGCGACTCCGGCATCGTCGATCCGTTTCCGGTCCTGTCGTTCCTCGCCGCCACGACGCGCACCATCCGCCTCGGCACCGGCATCTGCCTGGTGCCGCAGCGCAACCCGGTCTACACGGCCAAGGAGGTCGCGGCGCTCGACTGGCTCTCCGACGGCCGCGTCGACTTCGGCGTCGGCATCGGCTGGCTGGAGGAGGAGTTCCGTGCCCTCGACGTGCCGTTCGCTCGCCGCGGCGCGCGCACGCGCGCCTATCTCGAGGTGATGCGCCGCCTGTGGTGCGACGAGGTCTCCGCCTACGACGGCGAGTTTTATTCGCTGCCGGCCTGCCGCCAGTACCCCAAGCCGGTGCAGCAGCCGCACCCGCCGATCCACTTTGGCGGCGAGAGCGACCCGGCGCTGCAGCGCGTCGCCGACCTCGGCCAGGGCTGGTTCGGCTTCAGCATCGGCCCGGACGAGACGGCCAACCGCCTGCGCGACCTCGAACGCCGGCTGGACGAACGCGGCCGCACCCGCGCCGATGTCCAGGTCAGCATCAGCCCCTACATGAACCCGTGCGACCTCGACGTCGTCAAACGCTACCGCGACGCCGGCGTCGACCAGGTCATCATCATGGTCGTCGCCTTCAGCCCCGACGAGCTCGTGGCCACCCTCGACATGTTGGCGAACTCCATCGTCGAGCCCGCGCGCGCGCTGTAGGCCACATGGGGCTCTGGGGGCTTGGTGAAGGTCGCTCCGAGGAGTAGAGAAAACACCGTGCAGCCGCTTCCCTTCCAGACCTTCGTCGCCGACTGGTTTCGTGAAACGTTCGCCTCGCCGACAGACATCCAGGCGCAGGGCTGGGCGCACATCGCCGCCGGCGTCGACACGCTGATCGCGGCGCCGACCGGCTCGGGCAAGACGCTGGCCGCGTTCCTCTCGGCGCTGAACGAGCTGGTCGAGCGCGCGCTGGCCGGCACGCTCGACGACCACATCCACGTCGTCTACGTCTCGCCGCTCAAGGCGCTGGGTAACGACATCCAGAAGAACCTGCAGCTGCCGCTGGCCGGTATCCGGGCGCGCGCCGGGGCGGCCGGGGTGGTGCTGCCCGAGATCCGCGTCGCGGTGCGCAGCGGCGACACGCCGGTATCCGAGCGCGCCCAACAGCTGAAGCGGCCGCCGCACATCCTGATCACGACGCCGGAATCGCTCTATATCCTGCTGACGGCGGAGAAGAGTCGCGCGCTGCTGCGCGGCGCCTCGACGGTGATCGTCGACGAGATCCACGCCGTCGCCGCCGACAAGCGCGGCGCCCACCTGGCGCTGTCGCTCGAGCGGCTCACCGCGCTGGCCGAGGGGCCGCTGCAGCGCATCGGCCTGTCGGCGACGCAGAAGCCGGTCGAGGACGTCGCCCGCCTGCTGGTCGGCGCCGGCCGCTGCGCCGCCGACGGCACGCCGCGCTGCGCCATCGTCGACGCCGGCCACCGCCGCGCCCTCGATCTGCGCGTCGAAACCTCGGAGCTGGAGCTCGGTGCCATCACCAGCCACGATCTGCGCGGCGCGATCTACGATCGCCTTGCGGCGCTGGTCGGCGCACACCGCACCACCATCGTCTTCGTCAACACCCGCCGCCTGGTCGAGCGCGTCGCGCACGCGCTTGGCGAACGGCTCGGCGCCGAGCGCGTCGCCGCCCACCACGGCAGCATGTCGCGCCACCTGCGCCTGGCCGCCGAGACCGGCCTGAAGAACGGCGCCGTGCCGGTGATCGTGGCCACCGCGTCGCTCGAGCTCGGCATCGACGTCGGCCACGTCGACCTCGTCTGCCACCTCGGGGCGCCGCGCTCGCTGGCCTCGCTGCTGCAACGCGTCGGCCGCTCCGGCCATCACCTCGGCGCGCTGCCCAAGGGCATCCTCTTTCCGCTGACGCGCGACGAGCTGGTGCAGTGCGCCGCCGCGGTGCGCGCCGTCGAGGCCGGCGAACTCGACCGCCTGCACATCCCGGCCAACCCGCTCGATATCCTCGCCCAGCAGATGGTGGCCACGGTCGCCAGCCTCGACGAGATCGGCGTCGAAGAACTGTGGACCCTGGTGCGGCGCGCGCATCCGTTCCGCGACCTGGCGCGGCGCGACTTCGACGCCGTGCTGGACATGCTGGCCGAGGGCGTCTCGACGCGCCGCGGCCGGCGCTCGGCGCACCTGCACGCCGACCGCGTGCACGGCCGTCTGCGGCCGCGCCGCGGCGCGCGCCTGGCGGCGATCACCGGCGGCGGCGCGATCCCCGACATGGCGGATTACGACGTGGTCGAGGATCCGACCAACGCGGTGGTCGGCAAGGTGAACGAGGACTTCGCCATCGAGAGCCTGGCCGGCGACATCTTCCAGCTCGGCAACCGCTCGTGGCGCATCCGCCGCGTCGAGGCGGGCAAGGTGCGCGTCGTCGACGCCGCTGGCGCCGCCCCGACCATGCCGTTCTGGCTCGGCGAGTCGCCGGGCCGCACGCCGGAGCTGTGCGAGGCCGTGGCGACGCTGCGCCGCGAGGTCGCCGAACGCTGCAACGAGTTCCCCGCCGCGGTGCAGTGGGTGATCGACGCCGCCCGCGTCGACGCCGGCGGCGCCGAGCAGATCGTGCGCTACGTGCAGGAAACGGTGGCGGTCCTGGGCGTCGTGCCGACGCGCGAGACGATCGTCGCCGAGCGCTTCTTCGACGAGGCCGGCGGCATGCAACTGGTGCTGCACGCGCCGTTCGGCGGGCGCATCAACCGCGCCTTCGGGCTGGCGCTGCGCAAGCGCTTCTGCGTCAGCTTCGATTTCGAGCTGCAGGCGGCGGCGACCGACGACGGCATCGTCCTGTCGCTCGGCGAGCAGCACAGCTTCGCGCTCGACAGCGTCTTCGGCATGGTGCGCTCGCACCGCTTCCACGACGACCTGGTGCAGGCCGCGCTGCTGGCGCCGATGTTCGGCAACCGCTGGCGCTGGAACGCGACGCGCGCGCTGGCGCTCTTGCGCTTCAGCGGCGGGCGCAAGGTGCCGATGCCGCTGCAGCGCATGCGCGCCGAGGACCTGCTGGCCGCCGTCTTCCCGGCCCAGCTGGCCTGCGGCGACAATCATCCCGGCCCGATCGAGCCGCCCGACCACCCGCTGGTCAACGAGACGATCGACAACTGCCTGCACGAGGCGATGGACGCCGACGGGTTGCGCGCCGTGCTCGAGGCGATCGAGTCGGGCGCCATCCGCACGGTTGCGGTCGAGACCGCCGCGCCGTCGCCGATGTCGCACGAGATCCTCAACGCCAACCCCTATGCCTTCCTCGACGACGCCCCCCTCGAAGAGCGCCGCGCCCGCGCCGTTTCCCTGCGCCGCACCGATCCGGACCTCGCCGGCGGTATCGGCGCGCTCGATCCGGCGGCGATCGCCGCGGTGCGCGAGCAGGCCTGGCCGACCGTGCGCGATGCGGACGAGGCGCACGATGCGCTGCTGACGCTTGGGGTGTTGCCGGAGGGGGAGGCGGGGGAGTGGGCAGGGTGGTTGGCGGCGCTGGTCGCGGACGGGCGAGCGTGTTGGGTGCGATCGGACGTCGCTTGCACTGGGGATCTGGATTCGGGAGCCGCGTTCGCGTCGCAGAGTGGGAGCACGCTCCCGCACGCCAAATGTGTAGCCGCCGAGCGGCTGCACCTGGCGCGCTTGGCGTATCCGGGGGCGGCGATCGAGCCGGCGCGTTTGCCGTATCCGTTGGCGGCGCGCGATGCGGTCGAGGATGGGCGCGCGGCGCTGCTGGCCATCGTGCGCGGCTGGATGGATTCGATCGGGCCGACGACGGCGGCGGCGTTGGCGGCGCGCCTGGGCCTGAGCGCCGCGGCGGTCGACGCGGCGTTGCTGCAACTCGAAGCGGACGGCTGTGTGTTGCGCGGACAATTCACCGCCGCGCTGGACGACGGGCTCGAGTGGTGCGAGCGCGGCTTGTTGGCGCGCATCCATCGGCTGACGCTCGGGCGCCTGCGCAAGGAGATCGAGGCGGTCTCGGCGGCCGACTACATGCGCTTCCTGTTCGCCTGGCAGCACGTCGAGCCGGGCAGCCGGCTGCACGGCCGCGACGGCGTGCGCCACGTCGTCGCGCAGCTGCAGGGGCTCGAGCTGCCCGGCCCGGCGTGGGAGCGCGACGTGTTGCCGGCGCGCATCGCCGACTACGATCCCGCCGATCTCGAGCAGCTCTGCCTGGCCGGCGAGGTGGCGTGGGGGCGCCTGGCCGTGGCGCTGGCGCCCGAGGCGGAGGACGGCGCCGAGG
>JBOHWA010000503.1:0-7053 GCA_050735855.1 Binatia bacterium | reverse complement strand
CCCTTGCCGCCGCCGCCGGCCGACGCCTTGATCAGCAGCGGCAGGCCGATGCGCTTGGCCTCGCGGCGCAGGGCGGCATCGTCGAGGCCCGCCCCTTCGCTGCCCGGCACCACCGGCACCCCGGCGGCCGCCATGATGGCGCGCGCGCCGACCTTGCTGCCCATGCGGCGGATCGCCTCGACCGGCGGACCGATGAAGGTCACCCCCGCCGCGGCGCAGCGCGCCGCGAAGTCGGCGTTCTCGGACAGGAAGCCGTAGCCGGGATGCACGGCGTCGGCCCCGGTCGCCGCCGCCGCGGCGAGGACCTTGTCCCCGTCGAGGTACGACTCCAGGCTCGGCGCCGCCCCGAGGCGCACCGCCTCATCCGCCTCGGCGACGTGCGGCGCCGCAGCGTCGGCGTCGGAGTACACCGCGACGCTCTGGATCCCCATGGCGCGCAGGGTGCGCAGCACGCGGCGGGCGATCTCGGCGCGATTGGCGACGAGCACTTTGCGGATGGCGGGCATCCTACGCCGCCTCTCCGCTTCGGGGCACCACCCCGACAGTACAAGAAAGCCGAGGGTCGAGGGTCCCTTCCCCCCTTGCGGGGGAAGGACAGGATGGGGGGACGTCCGCGAGAGCGCCAGCGTTGGGACTCGGGCTCGCTGGCAGCCGCGCGATCTGAACGAAATGCCGGTCCATCGGGATCACATCCGGAATACGCCGTAGCGCGTCGTCCCCTGAATCACGTTCGAGTGCACCGCCGACAAGCTGATGCCGAGGATGGTACGCGTGTCGCGCGGGTCGATGATGCCGTCATCCCACAGGCGGGCGGTGGCGAAGAAGGCGTTCGACTCGGTCTCGATCTGGCCCTGCACCATCTGTTTGAACGCGGCGTCGGCGGCTTCATCGAACGGCTGGCCGGTGCGCTCGGCGGCCTGGCGGCGGACGATCGAGAGCACGCCGGCGAGTTGCTCGGGGCCCATCACGGCGATGCGGTGGTTGGGCCACGAGAAGACGAAGCGCGGATCGTAGGCGCGCCCCGACATGCCGTAGTTGCCGGCGCCGTAGGACGAGCCGATCATCAGCGTCAAATGCGGCACGGTGCTGTTCGACACGGCGTTGATCAGCTTGGCGCCGTCCTTGATGATGCCGCCTTCCTCGTAGCGCCGGCCGACCATGAAGCCGGTGATGTTCTGCAGGAACAGCAGCGGTGTGTCGCTCTGATTGCAGAGCTGGATGAACTGCGCGCCCTTCTCCGACGACTCGGAGAACAGGATGCCGTTGTTGGCCAGGATGCCGACCGGGTAGCCGTGGATGTGCGCGTACCCGGTGACCAGGGTGGTACCGTAGGTCGGTTTGAACTCGTGGAAGCGCGAGCCGTCGACGATGCGGGCGATGACCTCCTTGACGTCGAACGGCTTGCGCACGTCGATCGAGGCGATGCCGAGCAGCTCGTCGGGATCGTAGAGCGGTTCCTCGACCAGCTCCCGCTTCGACCACCCGAGCTTGCGCCAGTTGAGGTGGGCGACGATCTCGCGCCCGAGGCGGATGGCGTCGCGCTCGTCCTGGGCGAGGTAGTCGGACACGCCGGAGATGCGGCTGTGCATATCGGCGCCGCCGAGCTCTTCCTCGGTGGAGTCCTCGTGGATGGCCATCTTCACCAGCGGCGGGCCACCGAGAAACACCTTGGCGCCGCCCTTCACCATGACGACGTAGTCCGACATGCCGGGCACGTAGGCGCCACCGGCCGTCGAGGAGCCGAAGACCAGGCAGATGGTCGGGATGCGCTCGGCCGAGCGGCGGGTGATCTCGCGGAAGCCCTTGCCGCCGGGAACGAAGATCTGCGACTGGTGCGGCAGGTCGGCGCCGCCGGATTCGGTCAGGTTGATGATCGGCAGCCGGTTGTGCGCGCAGATCTCCATGGTGCGGGCGCTCTTCTGCACGCTGTACGGATTGAGCGTGCCGCCCTTCATGGTCGGCTCGTTGGCGGTGATGACGCACTCGACGCCCGACACGACGCCGAGGCCGGAGATGATGCCGCCGCCGAGGCCGAACTCGGTGCCCCAGGCGGCCAGCGGGCTGAGCTCGAGGAAGGGAGAGTCGCGATCGAGCAACAGCTCGATGCGCTCGCGCGCCATCAGCTTGCCGCGCTCGTGGTGGCGGCGGACGTACTTCTCCCCGCCCCCCTCGCGCAGCTGCGCCAGCTGCTGGTTCAGCGCGGCGATCTGCTCGAGAAACCCTTCGCGGTTGACGCGATAGGCCTCGGAGCGGGGGTCGACGTTGCTGCGCAGCGGTTCCATCGTTCGGGCTCGACGCGAGCGGCCTACAACGCCATGCGCGCTTGCGCAGGTCAAGCGGGCTCGCCGGGAGACGCGCGCTCGAGCGACGTCACGGGCGCCAGTTGCCCGTGCAGTCGCCGAAGGCCGCAGCGAGGAAGTCCTGGCCGCCGGCGGCGCCGGCCAGGGGCTGGTATGCGATGCTGGCCGGGACGCAGAGGCCGGCGGCGATCTCGGCCGCGGCGCTCGTCTGGTTGGCCGCGGCTCGCGCGCTGGGGATGAAGGCGAAGTCGGAGCCGCACAGGTCGGCGACCGGCAGGCTGCCGCGCAGACCGACGACGAGTTGCAGGACGCGCGCCGCGTCGAGCGCGCTGATGGTGCCGTCGCCGGTCACGTCGCAGGCGAGCGCCTGTACGGCGTCGAAGGTGCGCAGCCCGGCGGAGACCTGCAGGATGCGGGCGGCATCGAGGGCGCTGACCGCATCGCCACTGCCGCGCTTGCTCGGGCGCACGGTCAGAGGTGCCCCGAGCGGCCCGGTGACGCTGAACGCCCCGCCGGCATCGCTGATCGCGCCATCCGCCAGCGTCACGCCGCCCACCGGCTGTCCGCTGGCATAGTGACGCACCTGGCCGGAGACCGCCGCCGTCGGTGCCGGCGTGGCGGTGGCGGTCGGCGTCGGCGTCGGCAGCCCGCCCTTGCTGATCGTGAAGGCGTCGCGCACGACGCCCGCATCGTCGAGGAAGCGGGCGGTGAGGGCCTGCCCCGCGACGTCGAGAACGAGCGAGCCGCGCACGTTCAGCGACACCGACATCGCCGGATGATTGAGCGCGCCGCCACTCGCCTGCGCGCCGCTGCCGGCGACGACGTACACGGCGCCCTGGTGCGGCGCCAGGCCGGGCGACGCCTTGTGGTACGGACCGGCACCGCCATCGCGGCGCATCGCCTGCGTCAGCGTCGCCGCGCTGCCGTAGTGGCCATCGAGCAGCACGCTGCGCTCATAGGCGTGGCTGTGGCCGGTGAGCACGAGGTCGACGCCGTAGGCCTCGAGGATCGGCAGCACGTTCTGCCGCATCTGAATCAGCTCGCTCTCGACGTCAGAGTCGTGCGAGCCCTTGGTGTAGGGCGGATGGTGCCAGAAGGCGATCACCCAGTCGGCGGCGGCGGCCTCGAGATCGTCGACCAGCCAGGACAGCATGGCGCCGCTCGGGCTGCGGTCGGTCTCGTACGACTCGAGACAGATGAAGTGCACGCGGCCATGGTCGAAGGCGTAGTAGGCCTCGGTGCCCGAGGCGACGCCGCCGGCTTCGCCGCCGCTCGGCAGCGTGAAGATGTCATAGTACGGGCCGCTCTGCGTCGCCGAGTCGGCGCTCTGGCCATCGTGGTTGCCGAGCGTCGGCCAGAGGACGCTGGCGCGCAGTACCGCCTGGTACACGTCGAACAGCCCGGCCTGGTACTCGGCGTCGGTGCCGCGGGTGTAGGCGTTGTCGCCGAGCATCAGCCAGAGGTCGGGGCTGAGTCCGTCCGCGAAGGCGAGGAAGGCGTCGCGCACGGCGCGCGCCCCGGCGCCACCGGTGCCGCTGTCGCCGAGCACCCAGATGCGCGTCGGCTTCGCCGTGCCGGGCGACGGCGCGGTGTGGAAGGTGTGCGCGGCGTCGCCGCCGGCCAGCACCTCGGCGCTGTCGCCGACCGAGTAGTAGTAGCGCGTGTCGGCGCTCAGCCCCGACAGCGCCACGGCGTGCTCGGTGGTTGCCGCCGCATCGGTGGCGCTGGCGATCAGCGCCCCGACGGCGGTGCCGTAGCGCACCCGGCTGTCGGTCGGATAGTCGGTGCGCCAGCGCACCACGACGCCGGTCGCCTGGCCGCGCTGCAGGTAGGGTCCGCGCACGACGCGCGCGGCGCCATCCGAACCGATCAGCTCCAGATCGAAGCTGACGTCGGAGCTGGTCGGGCTGGCCTGATGCAGCTCGACCGCCAGCAGGTTGGCGCCTTCGCGCAGCAGGCCGGAATCGACCGTGCTGGCGAAGAAGGTCGACTCGTCGGCGCCGCCGATGGCAGCAACCGCCGGAGTCGCGGCCTCGATCGCGCCCGCCGGCAGGTTGTCGCGCCGCACCTCCGCACCATTCAGGAACACGCGCGCGCCGTCGTCGCGCAGCAGGTGCAGGGTGAGGCCGCGCAGGTTGGCGGCACCGGCGACGTTGAAGGTCCGGCGCAGGTAGGTGGCGATCGGCTTGGCGGCGGCGTTGCCGCCGTAGCTCAGCAACGTCGCCTCGTCGCCGTCACCGTAGCCGAGCTGCGCCGGGCCGGATCGCCAGGCCTGGTCGTCGAAGGCGGCGTCGGCCCAATTGCCCACCGGGTTGGCGCCGGCGTCGAGGTAGCGCCAGGCGCTGCCGCGCGCGATCAGCGTGGTTTCGGCGGCCGGCGCCGAGACGGCGCACAACAGGCCCGCGAGCAGTGCGACGCTTCGGATCACGCATGATCCTCGCAGGCAAGCGGGGCTGCCGCCAGAAGAGATCTCCACCGGCAGGCCGCATGCGATCCGGTGTGCAGCGCGAGAAGTTGCTCGCGCTCAGGCTACGGGTGCTCGACCACGGGGATGCGCTTGAGCCACAGGCGCGCGGCCTGCCAGTGGATGGCGGCGACCACCTGGGTGGTCATCAGCGGAAACTGCGCCAGCGTGCGGGTGAGCGACGCGGTGCAGATCTGGCGGCGCGTGAGCGTCAGCGTGGCGTCGAACCACGGCGTGCCGTCCCGTTGGTTCTCCATGTGCACGGCGAGGTGCTCGCCGGGGGCGACGAAGCGCCAGTCGTAGTCGAAGTCCATCGCCAGGAACGGCGAGACGTGGAACGATTTGGCGAAGCGGAAATGCGGCTTGGCGGCGCTGCCGAGGTTGTCGCCGGCACCCAGCACGTAGCAGTGGCGCTCCTTCCAGGGCGTGTTGGTGATCTCGGCGACGATCGTCTCCAGCACCGACCCGGTCGGATCGAAACAGTAGTAGAAGCTGACCGGGTTGAACGCGTAGCCGAAGTACCGCAGGTGGGTGAGCAGCCGGATCGGCCCGGTCGGGCGTACGCCGGTGCGCTCGGCGACCAGCCGGCGGACGCACTCGTCGAGCGGCAGGTTGGGATCGCCGAAGTAGTCGGCGCGGTGGAAGGCGGCCGCCGCGCGCCGCTGGTACCCCCACAGCCAGTGGCCGTCGAACAGCGACGGCAGCTCATCGAGGTCGAGGTACATCATGAAGACGCGGTAGGAGAAGGCATGCGGGCGCGGGAGGTGACGGCGATGGCGCACGGTGCCGACGTAGATGGCGCTGGCGTAGCGCTGAGGCTCAGCCCTTGGACCAAGGACTGCTGCCGGTTCAAGGGTCCCTTCCCCCCTTGCGGGGGAAGGACAGGATGGGGGGTCGTCCGCGACAAGGCACCCGGCGGGACTCATCGAGCGTCCCCCCATCCGGTCCTTCCCCCGCAAGGGGGGAAGGAACCTTGGGATCGGCGTCCTGGCGTTCATCGAACGGTCGAACCGACGAGCGACTGACTCATGCGGCGCTGGCCACGCCGACCGGCTGCTCGATACCGTCGAGCGGGCCGTCGAGGCCCTGCCCGAAGCAGCGCGCCACGGCGAGGCCGCTGTTGACGCCGTCCTCGTGGAATCCGTAGCCCCAGTAGGCGCCGCAGAAGTACGTGCGGTTGTGGCCGTTGATCTCGGCCCAGCGGCGCTGCGCCGCGACGCTCGCCGGTGTGTACACTGGATGATCGTAGGTCAGGCGGGCGAGGACCTTGGCCGGGTCGATCGCCTCGCTGCGGTTGAGGGTGACGCAGAACGGCTCGGGTGAGGTGAAGCCCTGCAGCAGGTTCATGTTGTAGGTCACCGTCACGGCCGCGGCGCCACCGTCCGGGATGTGGTAATTCCACCCCGCCCAGGCGCGCCGGCGGCGCGGCAGCAGGCGCGCGTCGGTGTGCAGCACTGTCTCGTTGCGCTGGTAGTGGATGGCGCCGAGGAGCTCGCGCTCGCGCGGGCTCGGATCGGCGAGCAGCGCCAGCGCCTGATCGCTGTGGCTGGCGATCACCACGCTGTCGAAGCGCTCCGTCTCGGCGCCGGCGGCGCTGAGGCGCACGCCGTCGCGGCTGCGCACGATGCGGCGCACCGGGCTGCGCAGGCGGATGCGGTCGCGGAAGGCGCGCGTCAGCGGCCCGACGTACTGCTGCGAGCCACCGCTGACGACGCGCCAGCGCGGCCGGTCGTCGACCGTCAGGAAGCCGTGGTTGGCGAAGAACTGCACCAGGTAGCGGGCGGGGAACTCGAGCATCTGGCGCGGATCGGTCGACCACACCGCGCCGCCCATCGGCAGGATGTGCTGCTCGACAAACTGCGGCGAGTAGCCTTCGCGGGCCAGATAGCGGCCCAGCGTCAGCCGGTCGTCGTCGCCCTCGAGCAGCGCCGGCGCCTCGCGGTAGAAGCGCAGGATGTCCGCGACCATGCGATAGAACGACGGGCGCAGCAGGTTGCGGCGCTGGGCGAAGAGGCGGTTGAGATCGGTGCCGTTGTACTCCAGGCCGCTGCGCTCGCAGCGGACGCTGAAGCTCATGGTCGTCGGGTGCGAGGGCACGCCATAGCGGGCGAGCAGACGGATGAAGTTGGGATAGGTGCGCTCGTTGAAGACGATGAAGCCGGTGTCCACCGTCCAGGACCGGCCGAAGCGCTCGACCGTCAGCGTGTTGGTGTGGCCGCCGACGTAGTCCGCCGCCTCGAACACGGTGATCTCGTGCTCGCGCTGCAGGAGCGCGGCGGCGACCAGGCC
>JBOHWA010000502.1:0-7928 GCA_050735855.1 Binatia bacterium | reverse complement strand
CGGCACGTCGCTGACCAGACGGATGCGCACCGCCTCCTCGAGGCGCTGCAGCAGCTCGTCGGCGTAGTCGTCGTCGCGCTTGTAGTTGATCGCCTCGTCGGCCAGCGGGATGTCCCAGTACGAGCGGATCTCGAGCTGGCGCGTCTCCAGATCGAGCAGCATCAGATGGCCGGGCTCGAGCTTGCGCACGCTGGTGAAGATGCTGTGCGGCGCCGGGACGTACTCGAACGTCAGGTACTTGCTCACCGACAGCGGGTCGAGCGCACGGCCGACGTCGGGATGCTGCAGCAGCGCTTTGAGTTCCGAGGCGAAGAGGAACAGCTTGCCGTCAAAGAAATAGTGCAGCGGCTTTTCGCCCATGCGGTCGCGGGCGAGGAACAGGCGCCGGCGCGGCACGTCGTGCACGGCGAAGGCGAACATGCCGTTGAAGCGCTCGACGCAGTCCGCCCCCCACTGCTCGTAGGCGTGCACCAGGACCTCGGTGTCGCAATGGGTCTGGAACTGGTGGCCGGCGGCCAGCAGCTCGCTGCGCAGCGCGGCAAAGTTGTAGATCTCGCCGTTGTAGACGGCCCACACGGTGCCGTCCTCGTTGCCCATCGGCATGTGGCCGTCGGCGACGTCGATGATGCTCAGGCGGCGGCTGCCGAGCCACACCGGCCCGTCGCGCCGCTCGCCCGCCTCGTCGGGCCCGCGGTGGACGAGCGCGTCGCGCATGGCGCGACCGATGGCGTCGTGGTCGGCACGGCGCTGGGCGAGATCGGCGATACCGACGATGCCGCACATGGGATCAGGCGCCGCGGCGGCGGCCGCCGAACTTCCACGAGTTGCCGTTGCGCGGCACGAGGTACGTCGACTCGATCTCGTCCGCCGCCGCCGCCAGCCAGGCCTCGATCTCGCGCTGGCGGATGAACTGCGTCTGCGGCGTCACCAGCTGGTCGAAGGCGACGTGGTGATGGAAGGCGAACTCGCGCGCCCCGACCCAGCGGAAGTAGCCGGCCATCGGCAGCCGATCGGTCGCCGGCCAGTGGCGCAGCGCGTGCATCGTCTTGCCGACCAGAAAGAACGGCACGGCGAGCGGCAGCGCGACGCCGTACTTGTTGACCCGCCAGGGCAGGCGGCAGGCGAGGCGCCGCACCGGCTCGACCAGCCAGCGCACCGGACCGTTGCCCTCGTGGCCATATACCCAGCAGTGGACACGCCCGCCCGGCCGCACCAGGCGCAGCGCGGCGCGGAAGCCGGCCTCGGGATCCTGCATGTGATGCAGCACGCCGATCGAATAGGCGACGTCGAAGCGCCCGGCGTTGGCGTGCGAGAAGGCGATCAGATCCTCGCGCACCAACGACGCGTTGCGCAGCCCGGCGGCCTGCAGGTGGGCGCGCGCCGCCTCGACCGAGGCGCCGAGGTCGACGCCGGTGACCGGTGCGCCGGCCGCGTACTCGGCGGTGTAGCGCAGCAGGCCACCGTGCCCGCAGCCGAGCTCGCAGACGCTGCGCCCGGCGAGATCGGCGGGGGTCAGCGGCGCGATCCATTCGAGATACTGCTCGCGCGTGTAGGGCGCGGCGGTGTAGCAGTTTTCCCACGAGGCATCGAAGGCCGCCGCCGTCGCGGCATCGGCCGGGCGCGGCGCGCTCACGAGCGCTCGCGCGGGCGCAGGCGGAACAGCACCTGCGGCAGAATGTGGAGATGGTTGTGGAAGGTCTCCTCGTGCTCGATGTCGTAGCGCCGCAGGAGCAACTCGCGCAGCGCCGCGCGCGGCCGCACGTACTCGCCGCGGTCGTGGCGCAGGATGGCCAGCTCGAGGGCGTTGCCGACGTCGGGCGCCGGGTCGACCAACACCACCGGCCCGCGCACCGCCGTGCGCGCATCGATCAGCAGCGTGTCGAGCGCCGCCGCATCGAGGTGATGGGCGACGTTGACGATGGCGCACTTGTCGAAGCTGGCGGGGGCCACCGCCATCGCCCCGGCGCTCATCATGGCGAAGTGGCGTTGCGCATCGCCGAAGCGCCGCTGGGCGAAGCCGAGCGAGACCAGCGAGGTATCGATGCCGAGGTAGAGCCCGCGCGCCAGCCGCGCGCACAGGCCGGTGCCGCAGCCGACGTCGAGCAGCCGTTCGCCCGGCGCCAGGTCGAGGGCGGCGCGGATGCGCGGCATGATGCCCCAGTACACCGGCGTGCGCGTGTAGTGGAACACAGTGGTGCTGCGCGCCAGGTGCTTCAATAAGACCAGGGCCATGAATTGGCGATGCTACCGAATGCGTCGCCGGTGGTGCAACCGAATCTTGGCGGCCCGGCGCGGCCACGTGACCCACCCGCGCCGGCCGTGCTAAGCCTCGCCACCTCCCATGTACGATCGCCCACCGGCTCGCGCCGCGCGCGACGGGACGGCCCCCCTGGGCCGTGCCGATCTGCTGCTGGCGCTGCTGCTCGGCACGGCGATCATGGTCCTGCTGATGCAACGCCCGCCGACGCTCGGCATGGCGGACGAGTCGTACTACCTCTACGAGTCCAAGCGGCTCTACAACGGGGAAATCCTCTACCGCGACGTCTTCGACATCGTCCCGCCGCTCGCCTTCTGGTTGATGGCCGGCGCCTACGGGCTGCTCGGCGTCGACCTGTCGACCGCCCGCGTGGTGACCACCGCCGTCCAGGCCGGGATCGCCATCGCCATCTTCGTCGCCTGCCGGCAACTCGGCGTGCGGCGCAGCCTGGCGCTGTTGGCGGCGGCGGCGCAGGTGGGCATCTGCTGGCCGATGTGGATGCAGGCGACGCCGCACTGGGTGGCGACGCTGTGCATGCAGGGCTTCCTGATCAGCCTGCTGGCCCTGCCGATGGCGGCCCCGGCGGCGCGCTGGGCCGGGCCGGGCCTCGTGCTCGGCCTGGTGGTCGGCACGCAACACCATCAGGCGCCGCACTTCGCCCTCGCCGGCCTGGCGGTGCTGATCTTCGACACCTGCGTCGCCGGCCCCCCCGGCCAGCGCGCCGCGGCGCTGTGGCGCCGCCTGCTCGCCTACGGCCTCGGCACCGCCGCCATCGTCGTGCCGATGTTCGGCTTCTGCATCGCCCAGGCGGGCTTCGATCCAGTCTACACGGCGCTCGTCCACAAGCCCCTGTTCGGCTACCGGACCTCGTTCGGCACGCGCTGGGGCTCGTTGCTGCTGCTGAAGAAGGAGTACCTCGCCGACTGGTTCCCCAGCGTGCTGCGCGCCCTGCCGCTGGTCGGGGTGGTCATGCTGGCGGTCGCCGGCTGGGCCGGCGCGTGGCGCGACTGGGCGCGGGCGCGCGCCGGCTTCGTCATCGCCGTGGTCGGAGGGTTGGCGATGGCGTCGATCGCCTACTACCCGGACCTGATCCACTTTGCCTACGTCGTCGGCGTCTTCTTCGTCGGCGCCGCCGCGTTGCTCGAATGGTCGCTGCGCCTGCTGCCCGAGCGCGCCGCCGGCGGGCTCGCCGCCGCCGCAGCGGCGGCGGGCATCGCCTACTTCGGCCTGCATCTGCACGGCGTCGCCGAGCGCACCGCGGCGCGCCATCCGGCCCGCGTCGCGACCCGCTTCGGCACCATCGCCGCCGAGGCCGGCGATCTGCACACGACGGTCGTCCCGGCGATCCTGCCGCTCATCGACGCCGACCCAGAGCGCCTGCTGTTCACCGCTCCGGCCTTCGTCTCGCTCTACCTGCTCACCGACGCGCAGAACCCGACGCCGTTTCAGTTCGTCGTCGCCGGCTACACCGACCAGGAGGAGTTCGATCGGATCTTCGCCGCGCTCGACGCGCGCCAGGCGCGCCACCTGGTGATCACCTGGTGGCCGGAGAAATCCATCGAGCCGCGTCTGCGCGACTACGTGCTGCGCAACTACGAAGCCGCGGTCCCCGACCCGCCGCTCTCCCACCTCATCCTGCGCCGGCGCCAGACGCCGCTGCCGGCGACGCCGAGCGGCTAGACGCCGCCACCGCGATCGGCAGCGATGAACATCTGCTGGCCGACCAGCCACTGCAGCGGCGGGCAGCGCAGGTAGATGCGCATGAAGATCGGGTGGCGCAGGCGGACGCTCTTGGTCGAGTAGGGCAGGAAGCGCGGCCGAACCTCGCGCGGCAGGAAGTCGCTGAGTAACAGCGCCTCGACCATCGAGCGGTCGCTGAGCGGCAGATGGTGGTCGAGGAAGTCCCAGTATTGCGCGTACGCGTAGCGGATGTTCGGCTGGATGATCAGCAGACGCCCGCCCGGCCGCAGCACGCGGTGCACCTCGCGCAGGGTGGTGAGCAGCGCCTCCTTGTTCAGCATGTGCTCGAACAGGTTGCTGGTGAAGACGACGTCGAGCGACGCCGTCGGCAGGAAGCTCAGGTCGTGCGCCGGGCCGACGTGCGTCTGCACGCCGGCGGCGGCGCAGGCGCGCACCTGCTCGTTCTCGTCGATCGCGTGCTTGCTGCCGCACTCGATGTGGTTGATGAACTCGCAGAAGCCGGCGCCGAGATCGAGCACGGCGGCGCGCCGCGGCACGTAGCGCTGCAGAAAGTCGTGGCAGAGGACGGCCCACAGCCGTGCCTTCACCGAGCGCTCCACGTCGCTAAAGCGCTGTGCGTACAGTCCCGGTCCGTCCACGCAAAATCCCCGTGCGCAATGCCACGCCGTACCAGCGCAGGTAGCGCGGCAGCCACTGTGCCAGCTTGAAGTTCGATTGGCCCTCGGTGCGGTCGCGCCACACCGTCGGCACCTCGGTGATGCGGTAGCCGGCGGCGAACGCCTTGACCGTGATCTCCAGCGCGATGTCGAAGCCGCGCGCGCTCTCGATCGGCAGCCGCTCGAGCATGCTGCGCCGGTAGAGCTTGAAGTTGCTGGTCGGATCGCGCGTCGGCAGGCCGGCGACGAAGTAGAGCGACAGGCCGGCGAGGCGCGACAGCGCCGACTTGAGCGGCGGGCCGCCGACCTGGCGGCCGCCGGGCATGTAGCGCGAGGCGGCGACCAGGTCGTAGCCCGCCTCGAGGCGCTCGAGCATGCGGCCGACGTCCTCCGGCTCGTCCGAGGCGTCGGCCATGGTGACGCACACCGCCTCGCCCTGCGCCGCGGCAAAGCCCGCCCGCAGCGCCAGCGCCGGGCCGCGGCCGAGCGTGTTGTGCACCGCGCGCACCTGCGGATGCTGCGCCGCCACCGACGCGATCACCGGCAGCGTCGGATCGTCGGCCTCGTCGTGCACGACCAGGATCTCGTGCGGCTGCGGCGCCCGCGCGGCGACCGCCAGCAGGGTGGCGCGGGCGGCTTCGCCCTCGCGGTAGACGGGGATGACGATCGACAGGCGCATGCGCGCGCCCCGCTCAGCCGCGCGCCAACGGGCCGCCGCGGCGCCGGGCGCTCATCCGATCTCGTCCAGGGCGACGACGATGCGGCCGAGGCCGAGCATGTTCCAGATGTCGACCACCAGCGCGTCGGGCTTCACGCGCTGGCGCAGGAAGGCGGGCGTGACCGTCTTGAAAGCGTCGTGGTTCATGGCGAAGAACACGATGTCGGCCTCGCGCAGCGCCTCGTCGAGCGGCTCCGAGGCGATCAGCGGATCGTGCACGTGCACCTCCGCCCCCTCGGCGAGCAGGATCTTGCGCAGCTTGTAGGCGAGCGAGTTGCGCCCGTCGTCGATGTCCTTCTTGAACGCCAGCCCGAGCACCGCGACGCGCGCCCCGTCGATGATCGGCCGGCGGGCGCGCACCTGGTCGACCAGATAGGCGGGCACGGTCTCGTGGATCTTCCAGGCGCTGGCGATCAGCTCGTTGTAGGGGATGCGGCCGGTGAGGAAGAAGCCGTCCTTGTACAGGCACGGCCCGCCGGTGAGCCCGGGCGACTTGATGCCGCCGCGCGGATAGCCCGAGTTGATGGCGTGGAGGATCGGGTAGATGTCGCGCCCGTGCTGCGCCGCGATCATCATGAACTCGTTGCCGACGGCGAAGTCGATGTAGCGGTACATGTTGCAGAACAGCTTGGAGAGCTCGGCGCTGCGCGAGTCGACGATGTGTACGGTCGGCGTCACCAGCGAGAAGAAGCGCGCCGCCCGCTCGCCGCTGGCCGCGTCGATGCCGCCGACGATCTGCGGCATCACCGGCAGCTCGCTGAACGACTTCCCCTCGGCGATGCGCTCGGGACAGAAGGCGAGGAACAGGTCGCGCCCGATGCGCAGCGGCGAGGCGCGCTCGATCAGCCGGCCGAGGTGCTCGGTGGCGCCCGGCGACACCGTGCTGCGCAGCACCAGCAGCTGGCCCGGGCGCAGCGAGGGCAGCGCGGCGCGCAGCAGGTTCTCGATCGGTAGGAAGACCGGGTTGTTGTACTCGTCGACCGGCGTGCCGAGGGTGATGATGATGGTCTCGACCTTGGCCAGCGCGCCGAGGTCGTCGGTGGGAAAGAAGCGCGTGCCCAGGTTGGCGGTCAGCGCTTCCTGGCCGCCCTCCTCGCGAAACGGCATGCGCCCCTCGCGCAGCGCCTGCAGCGACTGCGGGTTGACCTCGATGCCCTGGACGATGCAGCCGCGCGCGGCGAGAAAGAGCGCGAACGGCAGGCCGACGCGGCCGAGACCGATGACAGCGACCGTCTCGGCCATGCGACTCAGCGCTGCTCCGCGGCCGCCACTACCTCGCGCAGCCCGTCGTCGAGCGAGATCTGCGGCTCCCAGTTGAGCAGGCGCTTGGCCTTGCTGCCGTCGGGTACGCGGCGCCGGATGTCGGAGGGAAAGCCGGGGACGAAGGTGGTGGCGAAGGGCTTCGTGCCGCCGCAGAGGGCGTAGATGCGGCGCGCCAGCTCGAGCATGGTGATCTCTTCCTCGTTGCCGAGGTTGAAGTCCTCGTTCGCCCCCTGCTCGCTCTGCATCGCCATGATGATGCCGCGGGCGATGTCGCGCACGTGCGTGAAGCAGCGCGTCTGCTCCCCGTCGCCGAGCAGCTCGACCGGATGCTGGCCGCCGCGGATCTTCTTCACCAGGTCGGGGATGACGTGCGCGTCGCCGACTCGCTCACCGGCTTCCTCTTCCGGCCCGATGGCGTTGAACGGCCGCGCGATGGTGTAGCGCAGACCGTACTGCTCGTGGAAGGCGCGGCAGTACCACTCGCCGATCAGCTTGCTGAAGCCGTAGGCGGTGAACGGCGGCGGCAGCTTGAGCAGCTCGTCCTCGCGGCTCGGGAAGCGCACCGCCGACTCGAACACCATCGACGAGGAGACGAACACCATGCGCTCGAGCTTGGCCTCGACCGCCGCCTCGAAGGTCGACGAATAGATCTGGTTGTTCTCGCTCAGGATGGTCGCCGGCAGGCGGTGGAAATAGCCGATGCCGCCGATGCGCGCCGCCAGGTTGATGCAGTGCGTCGCACCCTTGAACGCCGCGCGCGCCTCCGCCGGTACCGACAGCTCCGCCTTGACGAACTCCGCCCCCTCCGGGATGCGGCTCGACGGCTTGCTCAGGTTGTCGGCCACGCGCACCTTGTGCCCGGCGGCCAGCAACTGGCGCACGACCTCGCTGCCGATGAAGCCGCAGCCGCCCGTAACAACTATCATTCTGACGTACCCCCGCGCGTGAACTGACAGCGCGGAGCAATACGCTGGCAGCTCCGGCCAGGTCAAGCAGGGCCCCGGCAGGGGAAGGGCGTGACCCGTGACCGGGCTTTGCCTCAGAACGCCCCGAAACAGCGTCCTGCCTCAGAACGGGTGAGGGTGCCTCAAAAGTCCGGCGCGACTAGATCAAACGCGGGGCGCGATCGAGAAGGCGCGCGATCTGTCGAGTTACGCTTGCGATGCCCGGAAGGCGGCGAGCACGTCACGGCCTACGTCGTCTTTGGCCATCTCGACCAAATGGGTAATGATCGAACTTCCCTGTGTCGCCTGGAATTGGCCAGCGAAGGAGTGCGCTGCCCCGTACCGGAAGCTGGCTTCCGCGCCGCCTTGGATCGCAACCACCATGTAGG
>JBOHWA010000501.1:0-1700 GCA_050735855.1 Binatia bacterium | reverse complement strand
GCGCCGGCGCGCACGCGCTGCAGCAGCTGCGGCTTGAGATCGGGCGCGGCGGCGGCGGGCACCTCGAGCGGCACCAGGCCGACCACATCGCGCCACGCCTGCAGCTCGGCGGCGCACTCGTCGCAGCCGTCGGCAAGATGCTGCTCGATCGCCCGCTGCTCGTCGGGGTCGAGTGACCCCAACGCGAACAGCGACAAGTCGAGCTTGATGTCCTCGTGGTTGGCCATGTTACGTCGACAACACCGGGCCGAGGGTGCGCCGCAGCACGCCCATAGCCTGTCGGATGCGAGTCTTCACCGTGCCGAGCGGTTCTTCGAGCCGCGCGGCGATCTGCGAGTGCGACAATCCTTCGTAGTACGCAAGCGCCAGCGCCGCGCGCTGGTCGGGCGAGAGCGTCGCCATCGCCTGGCGCACCAGGCGGCGCTGCTGGGCGACGTCGACCGCCTCGTCGGGGCGGTCGGCGACGGTCACGTCGGTCGGATCCTCGGCCAGCACGCGCTTGCGCGCGCCGCGGGCCCGCACCCGATCGATCGACCGGCTGCGCGCGATGGTGCACAGCCAGTTCTGAATCGAGCCTTGCGTCGCATCGAATTTGTCCGCCTGCTGCCACAGCTGCCAGAAGGCGTCGAGACAGATCTCCTCGGCCGCGCCGGTGTCGCCGGTGATGCGCAACGCGAGCCCGTACACCGTCCGACCGCAGCGGTCGTACAGTTCGGCCAGCGCCGCCTCGTCCCGGCGGCGCAAGCCGGTGATCAGATCGTCCATCTCACGCACGACTATGGATACCGCTCGTGACATGAAGCGATACGCGGCGCCGCAGCAAATGGATGGGGTGGCTCACGCCAACATCTCGTCCGGCGCCGCGGCGGTGATGATGAAGACGCAGCCGCCGGCGGTGTGGATCCCATCGTGGACGGAGCCGGGCTCGGCGCGGCAGTAGTCGCCGCTGCGCATCAGGTAGCCGGCGACCTCGAGGTCGCCTTCGATGAGATAGATCTCCTCGACCCCGGTATGGCGGTGTGGCGGGTAGCTGCCGCCCGGGGGAATGCGCACCATGCGCGTGCGACGGCCGTCCGGGGTGCTGAACAGCAGCTTCATCTGCACTTCGCTCGGCGGGTGCCCCTGCCACTCGAGCCGGCCGCTGCGCACGAAGCGCAAGCCATCCTGCTCGACGACCGGTGCCTCAGCCGCCGCGATGCGCTCGAGCAATCGGGCCCGCAGCGCCGGCGGTGGCGGCTGTACCTCGGCGCCGTGGGCGAGGTCCCTCACCGTGGCGCGGAACGCGTCGAGTTCGGCCTGGCACTCCGCGTCGCCTGCCGCGAGACGGCGTTCGAACGCCGCCGCCTCGGCGTCGTCCAGCGCCCCGAGCGCATAGAGCGCCGCCTGGGTGCGCGCATCGTCAGCGGATGATTTGGTCATTTAGAGCGTATCTTCCTTGGTCGCGGACAGCTGGCCGTCGAGCGGCGCCAGCGCCGCACGGAGCTGCATCATGCCAGAGCGGATGCGGGTCTTCACCGTGCCCAGCGGTTGTCCCAGACGGCGGGCGATGTCGCGGTGGCTCAGGCCGCCGAAGTAGGCCAGATGAATGACCTCGCGCAGGTCGGCATTCAACTGTGCCAGCGCGCGGTGGACGAAGCGGTGGCGCTCGGCCGCGACGGTCAGCGCCTCGGGCCCGGGCGCCTCGCAGCGCACCTGGCCGG
>JBOHWA010000500.1:0-3845 GCA_050735855.1 Binatia bacterium | reverse complement strand
CGCCAGCCGCGCTTCGACTACGCCGCCGCCGCCGAGCGCCGCCGCGCCGCCGCGGAGCGGCGGGCGCAGTTTGCCAGCCAGTGGGGCGCCTGGCCGAAAATGGGCAGCTATGCGTGGGCGATCGCCGGCAACCGCTCGGCGACCGGCTATCCGTGGCTCGGCGGCTTTCCGCAGACCGGCATCCAGACGCCGTCGATCATGCACTTCGCCGAGAACCGCACCGACGAGGGCATCGCGGCGATCGGCATGGAGTTCGCCGGCGCGCCGCTGATCCTGATCGGGCACGGCGACCATGTCGCCTGGACCACCACCACCGCGCTGCTGCGCACGGTCGAGACCTACTTTGAACCGCTGATCGACGAGAACGCCGACGCGCTGCGCTCGCTCTCCGAAGGAGCGCCGTCGCCGCTCTCCCCGCGCACCGAGGTCTTCCGCGGCAACCCCGACGTGCGCCTCACGATGTGGCGCACGCACGAGCGCAACGGCAACGGCGGCTCGCGCCCGGTGCTCGACTTCCTCGGCGATACGCGGGGCACGGCGAACGGTGGCACGGCGACGACCCTGCAGGCGGCAGGCGCCTTCGACAGCGGCTTCGCCGGCGGCACCATCGCGATCGTCTCCGGCACGGCGGCCGGCGAGATCCGCCACATCGCCGCGGTGCTGGGCGACGACGCGGTTGAAGTCGAGGCCGCCTGGACCACCGTGCCGACCGACAGCTCCGAGTTCGTCGCCGTACGCGCCGGCCAGCGCATCATCGCCGTCGCCACCGAGTCGCCGCTGTGGCTCGAGGAGACCACCAGCGTGCTCGGCTTCGGCCTCTTCCAACGCGCCGGCGATCTCGCCGGCATCAAGGCCGGGGCGCGGGTGATGCCCAGCACGCACAACTTCGTCGCCGCCGACAACCGGCCGTTCAATGAGCTCGGCGTCGAATCGGGCAACGGCAACATCGGCTACTGGACCAGCGGCTTCTCGCGCCTGCGCACCGACGGCAGCGATGTCCGCCTGCCGATCGACGGCAGCGGGCCGAATCCCTTCATCGTCGCCTCGGGCGTCGTCGCCGAGGCGAGCGCGACGACGCTGCGCGCCGCCGCCGCCGTGTTCAACGGCCGCGACCTCGGCGCGCAGCCGGTCAACTTCCGCTACGACAACCCGGGCGAGCAGGGGCGCGAGCACATCGTCGCCATCACCAGCGGCGCCGGCTACAAGCAGACGCGCCGCATCGCCGCCAACACCGGCAACGCGCTGACGCTGGAATACCCGTGGGGCGTCACGCCGATCGCCGGCGATACGTTCGAGGTCTACGCCGTCGTCGGCATGCCCGAGGCCATCAATCCGTCCGAAGGCTACATGGCGAACTGGAACAACAAGTCGGCGACCGCCGACGACGGCAACAACTTCGGCCGCCTGTTCCGCCACATCTTCATCCTCGAGCGGCTGGCGGCGGACACGGCCTGGGATCGCGACAAGCAGCGCCGGCTGAACGCCGACGTCGCCGGCCTCGACGGCAAGGGCGACCTCGGCCGCTTCCTGTTGCCGCGCCTGCGCCAGGCCGTCGACGCGGTCGGCGATGGCGGCAACGCCGCGCTGTCGACCGTCCTCGCCCAGCTCGAGGCGCAACAGGCGGCGCCGGACCACGGCCGCTTCTTCAACGACCCGGTGGCCGACACCACCACCGCCGGCGAAGTCGCGTTCATGAACCGCCTCATCAATCGCCTGGCGGAGCAGATCTACGGCGACGAGTTCGCCGGCGCGTTGCCGGTGCCGACCGGCTCGCGCGCCCTCAGCCTGGTGCAGCATGCCATCGACAGCGCCGCCGGCGATCTGCCGAACGGCTACACCCAGCAGTTCGGCGGCGACTACTTCGACGGCGTCCCCTGGCAGGTCGCCGTGCGCGACGCCCTCGCGTCGCTGGCCGGCGAGGGCATTCCGCCCGACAGCCCGCGGCCGCAGAGCCGCTACGCCCACCCGCTGTCGGCCCTGCTGCCGACGCTGGTCTTCGAGCCGACGCCGCAGGGCAACCGCGGTACGTACGAGCAGATCGTCGACGTCGGCCCGCTGGTGCGCGGCGAGTTCATCTTCCCGCTCGGGCAGAGCGGGCTGATCGAAGGGGGGCTCGGCGGTGTGACCGCCATCGATCCGAACTTCGACAGCCTGCAGCCGATCTGGCGCGACTGGCGCTTCGTGCCGATGCTGCCGTTGGCCAGGGACCTGGCCGGTGGCGGGTCGAGGGACAGCGACGGCGACGGCGTCGACGATGCCTTCGAGCGCTGGTACTACGGCGACCTGAGCCGCTCCGGCACCGCCGACGCCGACGCCGACGGCCTGGCGTTGGTGGACGAAGCGCGCCTGGGCGTCGACCCAACCGCCGCCGACACGGACGGCGACGGCCTGCGCGACGGCTTCGACAACGACGCGCGCGACCGCCTGGCGGCACCGCACTGCGTCGCCGACTGCGACAACGACCGCGCCATCACCATCGACGAGCTGCTGCGCATGGTGAGCATCACCCTCGGCGCGCCAGTCAGCCTGTGTGCGAGCGCCGACGCGAACGGCGACGGCGCAATCGACGTCACCGAGCTGGTGCGGGCGGTGAACGCGGCGCTGCTCGGGTGCACGGTGTGAGCCGTGCTTTACGCGGGGCTCTCTTGTTCAACGCAGAGGAACTACCTAAAGCAACGAATTCTACCCCGGAGAAGCCCCTTGCGAGGCACCGCGCTGCCCTGTCGGCCGACCCGACGTGGTACCCTCTGCGAACCTCTGCGTCCTCTGCGCTAAAGAGAACAGCTCAACGCAAGCGACACCCTCACAACCGCGCCCGCCGTCCGAGGGCGAGAGCACCGATCAGTGCGAGCAGCACCAGGCCCACCAGCAGGGCGCGGGTGGTGAGTGCCGGGGCCGGTGCGGTGACGATGCCGCAGATGCCTTCCTCGCCCGGGCGATCGCAGCGCTCGAACTGACCCGTGCAGGCGTTGTTGCAGCAGACGTTTTCGACGCAGAAGGTCGAGTCGCATTGGGCCGGCGTGGCGCAGTCCTGGCCGTCGGGGATCAGCGTGTTGGTGGGCGTGGAGCTGGCCGTGGGGGTGCTGGACGCGGTCTGCGTCGACGTCGCCGTCTGCGTTACCGTGGCGGTCGGGGTGGTGGTCGGGGTGTGGGTCGGGGTCGCGGTCGGCGTCGGCGCTTGGCAGGTGCTCAGCAGATCGCCGCTGCACGAGCCGTCGGCGATGTAGCCGCCGCCCAGCAGCATGCAGGTGCCCTCGTCGGTGTAGGTGCAGACATTGGGCCCTTGCAGCGCGTTGGTCGTCGCGCACGCAGCCTGGTTGATGCCTCCGCAGCCCATCTCGGTGAAAAAGAAGCCGCAGCAGCCCGTGGTCGGGCAATCGCCGTTGGCGCACGTGGCCTGGTTGACGACGCTCAGCTTGCAGGTGTCGGCGCCGTTGTCGTTGATGGCGAAGCACGGCGCGACGCAGAGGAAGATGTCCGCCAGCACCGAGTCCTGGCAGGGCAGGGCGTCGCACAGGCCTCCCGACGGGTTGAGGCTCTCGCATTTGCAGCAGACCTTCGGCCGGCACATGCACGTGGTGCCCTCGAGCGTGCAGTCGCTGTTGGGTGGGCAGAGGCTGTCACCTTCGGCGCCGCCACAGTCGGGCCCGGTGAAGGTGACGCAGCTGACGCCACTGGCGTGGGCGGGCCCAGTGCCGAGCGCGATGATGAACAACAGCGTGCTGGCCAGCGTCCCAGCGGTTGCAATCCAATGCCCCATGCGCGATCTCCCCGGCGCGCCTTTGGGCGGCGCGCAGTCAGTTGAGACTCTCGGACGAGGTCTTCGATACGCAGACATCGCCGCC
>JBOHWA010000499.1:0-2984 GCA_050735855.1 Binatia bacterium | reverse complement strand
GGTGGAGCGGGGTGCTCGCTGCAGGCACGGCGCCGAGGGACCGGCGCCCTCCACGTTGCCGCCCGCCGCCGCGCGCGTCGTCACGCACAGGCGGACGCGTGCGGCGTTGTGATCGGCCCGTGGTCCTGCTGGCTCCTCCGGCACCGCGGTGCTGCATCATACCGGCCGAAAGAGCCTGCGGATGAGCAGCGGCAGGTCGCGGCCGTCGACGCTGCCGTCGCCGTCGGTGTCGATGCCGGTGCTGACGCCGCCGGCCTGGGCGGCGTCTTCGACGGACTGGACCGGGGCGCGCGCCAGGGCGGTGGCGAGGGCGGTGACGTCGGCGGCGCTGCGCGTGCCGTCGCCGTTCCCGTCGCCGCGCGGGTTGGCGGCGTCGGCGGTGTTGGTCAACACCCAGGCGGTGTTGCCGCGCGCCAGGAGATCGTAGCGCCCGTCGGCATCGAAGTCTGCCGCGGCGATGCCGACCGGCCGCAGACCGACGGGGTAGGTCACCGACGGGCCGAAGGCGCGGTTGCCGGCGTTGGGGATGATGGCGACGGAATTGTCGACCTGCTTGGCGATCAGCACGTCGGGCCGCGCGTCGCCGGTGACGTCGCGCAGGCTGGCGGCCAGACCGCTGGCGCCGAGGTTGACGGCCGGGCCGAAGGTGCCGTCGCCGTTGGCGTAGAAGAGGCGCATCTGGCCGGTGCCGACCGCGGCGATCAGATCGTCGTGGCCGTCGGCGTCGACGTCGCCGCCCGAAACGAAGAACGGGGAGGTGCCGGTCTCGGCGGTCGAAGCCGCAAAGCTGCGATCGCCGTTGCTGAACAGCAGGGCGATGCTGCCCTGGCGCGTGTTGCCGACGGCGAGGTCGGGCAGGCGGTCGCCGTTGAAGTGGCCGACGGAGATCCCGCTGGGGCTGCCGCCGACCGGGATCGTCGGCACCGCGACGAAGGTGCCGTCGCCGTTGCCGAAGCGCACGCTGACCCCGGCGGCGCCGGCGACCGGGGCGGCGAAGTCTGGATGGCCGTCGGCGTCGAAGTCGCCGACGGCGATCGTCATCGTCGGTCCGGCGATCTCGACCGACGCCGGGGGCATGAAGCCGCTGCCGTCGGCGCGCGCCATGACGACGTACACATCCGGCTGTTCGATCGATGCGGCGAGGACGTCGAGCCGCCCGTCGCGGTTCAGATCCGCCAGCCGCAGCGGCCCGACCCCGAGCGGGTCAGCGATGTCGACCGCCGCGTCGAAGCCGCCCGTTGTCCGGCTGGGGAGAAACTGGATCGTGCCGCCGCTGCCGGAGACGAAGACGATATCGGGCAGGCCGTCGCCGTCGATGTCGCCGATCGCTGCGCCGGTCAGCCCGACGCTCGAGAGTAGGGACTCGACGCCTTCGAAGCCGCCGGGCCGGCCGAGCAACAGGATGGCGTCGCCGGCGAAGTCGGCGCTGCTGGCGGCGATCAGATCCATCCGCCCGTCGCGGTTGAAATCGGCGCTGGCGGCGGAGCTGGTGCGCACCGGCGCGAGGAAGCTGCGCGTCAGGCCGAAGCCTTCCGCGGTGCCGTAGAGGACGCTGACGTCGCCGCTCGCCTGGTTGGCGGTGACGGCGTCCGCCTGGCCGTCGAGATCGACGTCGGCGACGAATACGGTGGCCGGGCCGTTGCCGACACCGAAGCTGCCGACCTTGGTGAAGCTGCCGTCGCCGACCCCATGCAGCAGCGTCACGGTGCTCTGATCGCCGTCGGCGGTGATCAGGTCGAGCGGCCCGTCGCCGTTGAAGTCGACGGTCGCGATGCGAATCGGCCGCTCCGGGGCGGCGGTCATGATCGGCCGATCGATGCCGCCGAGGCCGTCGCCGAGCAGGATCGACAGCGTCGCCTCGATGCGATCGGTCGCCAGCGTGACGGCGGCGACATCGAGCTTGTCATCGCCGCTGAAGTCGCCGACCGCGACGCTGGTGCTCTGCGTGTTGACGCGGCGGCTGCGGTTCTCCTCGTCGAGCGAGAACTTGCCGGTGCCGTCGCCGAGCAGCACGCTGACGCGGCCGATCGCCTCGCCGGCGATGGAGACGACGACGTCGAGGTTGCCGTCGGCGTCCATGTCCGCGGCGGCGACGCCGACCGGGTCGTGTCCGGAACTGACCCGCACCGGCTGGTCAAAGGTCCCGTCGCCGTGGCCGCGCAGGAAGTAGATGAAGTCGGACTCGGTTTCCGATACCACCAGATCGAGCTTGGTATCCTTGTCGAAGTCGGCGGCGGCCATCTGCGTCGGCGCGCCGCTGGCCGGCTGTGGATCGAGGACGGTGAAGTCGCCCGTGCCGCTGCCGAGCAGGACCGAGATCGTGCCGTCGCCATAGTTGGCGACCACGACATCCAATTCCTCGTCGTCGTTGAAGTGGCCCAGCACCAGGTCGGCGGGCACGCCGCCGATGGGGAAGGCCGAGTGGGTGCGAAAACGCACCTCCTGCTGTGCCGGCGCGGCGCCGGCGAGCAGCAGGGCGAGCAGTGCGGTGAGTCGGGCGGTGCCGAGCCAGGGACGTCGCGTGGTCACACCGCCTCGCAGATCGCCGGCCGATCGGCGCTGTGCTGCGGCGCGCGGAGGGTCGGGGATGTCTGCAGGTCGCCGGCGGCGATCCGCGCCGACAGGCGGGCATCGGGGGTTGGCGTTGCGCTGCCCGCGCCGCTCTCTGAGCCAGCGCATCCCGCCGCCGCCACCATCGGCATGACGCCGACAGGAACAAGCTTCCGCAAGTGCTTCACTTCCCGCTCCCTCACACCCGATCGATCACTAGAAACCTACGGCGACACCTCAGTCAAGGCGACCGCCCGTAGACGGTCAGTTTGAATCCGGCGCACGCCCTCGTGTACCGCTTTCTCGGCACCGTCCTGCGCCCCCGCGGGCTTGCCTCACTGCCAGCGAGATCCCAGCCTGGTGGAGGGCGCCGGTCCCTCGGCGCCGTGCTCGCCGCGCGCACCGCGGTTGGGTTCAGCCCGGCGCCGAGGGCC
>JBOHWA010000498.1:0-2072 GCA_050735855.1 Binatia bacterium | reverse complement strand
GCACACGTACGCCGGCGCCGCCGCCGGCGAACCACTCGTCGAGCACGTCGACCAGGCGCTGGCGCAGCGCCGGCGCGCCCATGACGCCGCCGTTGAAGAGCACGGCGGTCGGTCGCGCGGCGCGGTCGGCATGGCGGCTGAGAAAATGCGCCAGGTGGCGAGTGACGGCGGCGTCGGCGGCGTAGGGCAGGCCGAGCTCCTGCAGGCCGGCCCGGCGCGGCGCCTGCGGGCGATCGGTCAGCGCACAGCGCGGGAAGAAACCGTCGACCAGCGCCTGCTGCACGTCGGCGCGCGCCACCTCGGCGCGCAGCGTGCCGCCGACCACCTTGCGGCCGCGGCCGAGGATCGCCACCGGCCGGCTGTCCGCCGCCCCGTCGACCAGCAGGCGCTCCTTGGCGTCGCGGCAGCTGGCGACCAGACCGCGCAGCTGCCAGGCGTCGAGCGCCGTCCCACTCTCGGCCAGGCGCTCGCGCAGGCGGTAGGCGAGGGCGAGGTCCATGTTGTCGCCGCCGAGCAGGATGTGGTCGCCGACGGCGACGCGTTCGAGCTGCAGCGTCCCGCCCTCGTCGTGCACGGCGATCAGGCTGAGATCGGTGGTGCCGCCGCCGACGTCGCAGACCAGGATCGAATCGCCCACCTGCACCGCCTGGCGCCAGGCGTCGCCGTTGGCGTCGATCCAGGCGTAGAGCGCCGCCTGCGGCTCTTCGAGCACGCTGACGCGCGGCAGGCCGGCGTCGGCCGCGGCCTGCACGGTGAGCTCGCGCGCCGCGGGGTCAAACGAGGCCGGCAGGGTGATGAGCACGTCCTGCTCGGCCAGCGGGGCGTCGGGGAACGCCGCGTCCCAGGCGCCGCGGATGTGCGCCAGATAGCGCGACGAGGCGGCGACCGGCGACAGCTTCGGCACCTCGTCCGGGCTGCCCCACGGCAGGATGGCGCCGCTGCGGTCGGCGCCGGCGTACGACAGCCAGGATTTCGCCGAGGCGATGACGCGGTCGGGCACCTCGCTGGCGCGTTGCTGCGCCCAGAGGCCGACGATGGCATCGCCGTCGCCGCCCCAGGGCAACTGCGCCGCGGCGGCGGGCACCTCGCCGGCGGCCGGCAGGTAGAGGAACGACGGCAGCACGGGCCGCGCCTCGACGCGGCCCGGCGCGGTCAGCTGCGGCACCGCGAACACGGTGAGCGGCGCCCCGGCGACGTCCACGGCGGCGTAGGCGACGACGCTGTTGGTGGTGCCGAGATCGATGCCGACGACGTACGTCACGTGGCCGCGAGCTCGCTCAGGCGATTTCGACTTCGGCCGGCGCCAGCACCGTCGGGTCGACGCCGCTGCCCTGCGGCAGTGCGACATCGGAGGCGCGCCAGCCGCCGTGTTGCAGGACGCCGCGGAAGGGCGGGGCGCCGTGCACGTTGCCGGTCAGGCGCACCTGGCTGGCCTCGAAGCCGGCGGCGATCTCGACCGGTGCGCCGTCTTCCTGCGCATAGATGCGGCTGATCTGCATGCGCTGGTGCAACGCGTTGCGACAGCCGGCGTGGATGGCGCGCACGGCGGCGCCGACCTGCGCATCGTTGTACGGCGCGATGTCCTCTTCGAGGAAATCGATCAGGCGGCCTTCCTGCTGCAGCAGCGCCAGCAGGCGCAGCGCGCCGTCGGCCGCCGCATCGCCGCCCTCGGCCGCCGCCGCGGCGGGCGCCGCCGCCCTGCCGGCGCGCGGCGAGGCGACCAGCAGGGCGAGGACGATCCCGACGAGCAGCGGTGCGCCGGTGAAGAACCAGACGAACTGCGGCCGTTGCCCGAGCGCGGCGCCGAAGTTGTGCACCAGCCACGCGACGAAGCCGGGATCGGTCTGCGGCGTCGTGCCGGTCAGCTCCTGCACCACCAGCGCGTGGCAGAGGATGTTGCCGGCCGCGAGCAGCACGGCCGAGAACAGGATGAGGACGATGAGCAGAGTGCGACGGCTGTTGGGCATGTGAGGCCTCCTGAACGCGCGCCGGCGGCGCCGGCCAAGTCCGGGACTATAGCGAAGCTGCTCCGTCATCTCTAGAACCTTGGAGGGCGCCGGTCCCTCGGCGCC
>JBOHWA010000497.1:0-3329 GCA_050735855.1 Binatia bacterium | reverse complement strand
GGCGTCAGGCCCGACACGGCCGGCCGGCGGGCGTCGAAGACGCATGGCCCACAGGGCATTTCGTCACTTGAGCGAGCCTGCACCAGCGTGCAACAGTCGCCGAGTGCGGAAACACGCCGAGATGCGGGAGGTGCCCCTGCGGCACCGGGCAGCGTTCAACGTGCTGTTCGTCCTGCAGCATTGGTTGCGCAACAGCCAGGCGCTGCGGCGGCGCAAAGCGGCGGCGCGCGCCCGCATCGTCGCCCATGTTCGCCGCGGCGGACCGGGCAAGATCGTGCCGGTCGAGCGCCGCACGGACCTGACGCCGCGGGAGTTTCGCGCCCGCTACCTGCGCCGCGGCATCCCGGTCATCCTCGAGGGCGGCGCGCGCGAGTGGCCCTGCGTGCGCGAATGGTCGTTCGCCAGCTTCCGCCAGCGCTTCGGCCGCGAGACGGTCAAATTCGTCCGCCGTCCCGGCGCGCCCGACGACGACGGATCGGCCGGCGCGCAGGGCTATTGCGAGGAGAGCTTCGGCGAGTTTCTCGACGGCGCGCTCAGCGGCAGCGGCGGCAAGTACCTGCGCTCCCCGCTGCTGGAGAAGTTCCCGGAGCTGCGCCAGGACTTCGACCAGGGCTTCCTGCGCGACATGCCCGGCAGCACCATGGGGGTCACCTACCAGCTGTTCATCGGCGGCCGCGGCACGGCCACGCCGCTGCACAACGCGATCACGCCGTGCTTCTTCGTCAACACGTGCGGCATCAAGCGCTGGCACTTCATCCCCGGCGACTATCTGGCCGTTCTCGATCCGAGCCCCGATGGGCTGCCGTACAACCACTCCGCCGCCGACCTGGGGTTCGCGAACCTCGACCGCTATCCGGGGCTCGACTGCATCGATCGCCTGGAGGCCGTGATGCAGCCGGGCGACATCCTGTTCCACCCCTCGTGGATGTGGCACGCGGTGCAGAATGAGTCGCCGACCATCGGCGTGCGCTACGGCTTCGTCTATCCGCCCGGCATGCTGGCCGAAGCCCCGGCCCTCACCTTCATCCGCGCCTTCGCCGGCAACCCGTCGATGCTGAAGACCGCCTGGTATTCGTTCTTCAACACCGACCTGCCGGATCGCGAGACGCTGCTCGACACACCCAAGGTCTTCGCGCCCGGCGCCGCGCCGCACCGCCGCGCCCCGGCCGACGACGAAGCGGTGGACCCGACGCGATGAAGCTCACGCTGGTCAATCTGCCGACGCTGGTGTCGAACCCGAAGCGGCTGCCGCTGGTGCAGGAACCGCCGCTCGGGCTGGCCTACGTCGCCGCCGCGCTGGCCGAGCGCGGCCACGACGTGCGCGCGGTGGACGGGCTGGGGGAAGGCATCGGCCGCCTGTCCCCGTTTCGCGACGGATTCCACCTGCACGGCCTGCCGATCGCCGAGATCGTCGAGCGCATCGAGCCGGACAGCGACGCGATCGGCATCGGCGTCATGTTCTCCGGCACCTGGCCGCTGGCCCGGGCGCTGATCGACGCGATCCGCGCCCGCTTCCCCCGCACGGCGATCATCTGCGGCGGCGAGCACGTCACCGCGCTGACCCGTTTCGTCATGACGGACGCGCCGATCGACTACGCGGTCGTCGGCGAAGGCGAGGAGACGGTCGCCGAGCTGGCCGCCCACCTCGCCGGCGAGCCGGGCGCCCTGCCGCTCGAGGGCATCGAGGGGCTCGCCTACCGGACGGCCGACGGCGCGATCGCCACCACGCCGCGGCGCCGCCGCCGGCGCGCGCTCGACGAGATCGCGTGGCCGGCGTGGGGGCTCTTCCCGCTGCAGCGCTACATGGACACGCCGCTGTTCTTCGCCACCTCGCTGCAAGCGCACCAGCGGCCGATGGTGATCCTCGCCACCCGCGGCTGCCCGTACACCTGCAAGTTCTGCTCGAACGAGCAGATGTGGGGGATCAACTATTTCATGCGCGACCCGGTCGACGTGGTCGACGAGATGGAGCACTATGTTCGCCGCTACGGCGCAACCGACTTCCACTTCAACGACCTGACGCCGATCATCAACGCGCGCTGGGCGCGGCAGCTGTGCGAGGTGCTCATCGCGCGCGACCTCGGCGTCACCTGGAAGACCGCGTCGGGGACGCGCAGCGAAGCCCTCGATCTCGATCTGTTGCAGAAGATGCACGCCTCGGGCTGCGACGAGATCGTGCTCGCGCCCGAATCGGGCTCGCCCGAGATCCTCGCGATCAACCGCAAGCGCGTCAAGCTCGACAAGCTGCTCACCGTCGCCCGCCTGGTCCGCGACCACCACATCGGCATGCGCGTCACCGCGTTGATGATCGTCGGCTTTCCGGAAGAGACGCTGCGCGACGTGCTGCGCAGCTATCGCCTGCTGGCGCGCATGGCGCGCGGCGGCTTCTCCACCGTCTACGTCAGCCGCTTCATGGCGTATCCCGGCTGCGAATACCACGCGATCGCCGCCGGCGACGGGCGCATCACGCACGGCGACGAGTTCTTCTTCAACCTGCAGCGCAACCTGACGCTGATGAACGTCCGCAACAGCGGTACGTCGTGGCACCCGCGCTGGAGCGGGCGCGTCATCTGGGTGCTCGCCATGCTCGGTTACGCGGTCTTCTTCGGTACGTACTACGCCTCGAAGCCGCTCGAGGTGGCGCGCGGCGTGCGCGGCGTGCTGCGCAACCAACCGCGCTCGCGCTTCGAGCACTTCCTCGCCAACCTGCTGTGGCGTCCCCCAGCCCGCGAGCCGGCGCTGCGCCCGCCGCCGAGCTGACGAATCGATGCAGTGTCCGACGGCGCCGGCCGCGGCTTTCCGGTAAACGCGCGCATCACTCTGCATTCGGTGCAGGAGATCGAGATCCAGTTCGCCCGCGATTCGATCCGCAGCCACTCGGTCGTCTACCCGCTCTGGCAGCTGCTGCTGTACGCGCCGCTGGTCGGCGACGCGCACACCCTCACCCTGCATCTCGACGGGGTGCTCGGGGCCACCGCCGGCCTCGGCGCCTACCTGTTCGCCGCCAGCGCACCGATCGGCCTGTACCGCGTCGACACGGTCCGGCAGCGGTGACGACGATGACGGCTCTGCGCGCGTGCGGACGCACAGCGACGCTTCCGGCCGCGGCCTTCGGCATGGCACGATGCGCCCTCCGCGCCCTCCGCCCCGCGCTGCCGCACGGCCGCCGACCATGACCGATCGACCAGCCCCCGCACTGTTGGCATTGCTCGACGCCAGCGAGCCCGGCACCCTCGACCTCGCGGCACTGCCGGACTGGCGCAGCGCCGACGGCGCCGACGCGCTGCTCGCCGCCGCCATCCTCTGGCGCCTCGGCCGCAGTGCCGAGG
>JBOHWA010000496.1:0-19520 GCA_050735855.1 Binatia bacterium | reverse complement strand
CGCCGGAGGTGCCGCCGGCGCGGCGCGACGATCCCGCTCCATGACAGCCCGCGGGCGCCGGGAATCGATATGAGGCGCGACACGACATCGTATCCGCGCTAGAAGCATCCTCGGCACATGGGGTCGCCGACTGAGACGTGGGCGACGCGCAACTTCTTGGCATCCACCACAGCACTACCCCGCGCCCGCTCAGGCGGCCGATGCCGGCGAACAGCGCCGCCTCGAACTGCGGCATAAGGAGCGGCATGATGACGCCCTTGCTCGCCTTGAGCGCTACCGGCACGCGCACGACATCGACGCCGTCCATGCTCTCGCGCGCCGGCAACCACGCCGCAAAGCGCGGAGACCTACGGCGGCTGATCAGGCGGGCGGGCGCTCCGCCGCGACGATCAGGCATTCGCCCAGCGCGGCGGGCAGGAACGCGCACCGCGCCGTCGGGCGCGGTGGCAAACACGCCCTCGGCCACCAGGGTGTGGAAGTGGACGTTGGTGTTGAGCGCCGAGCCGCAGCGCTGGATCGCGGTGATCGCGCCGCCGCGGCCGGCCACGCTCGATGCAGGCTGAGCGGGGGAGTCAGTGATGGACCGAGCCCAAGGGCACACCGGAATCTGCCGGCCACCGGGCCACCGGTCACCGCGTTGGGAGCGTCCGGTACTTGGGCGTTATGTCGAATGCGCAGCTAGTACGGGCTATCCGCCACGTATCCGCGGCGAGCGTACGAGGAAGGCAGAGCCAAGCCGCCGCCGCGTGTGCAATGGCGCCGCGCGTGTGGAGATCTGAACACTCAGGTCGTCACCGTCGACGATGTCCGCGACGACTCGCGCGTGCGGCTCATCCTGGCGACCGGCGACCACGTGGCGATCGAATTCAACGGGCCCATTCTCCGCTTCTCGAAAACCGACCCAGCGAAGCAGGGCGCCATCGAGCGGCTGGGGCCGGACGCGCTGGTGCGGCCCTTCTCGATTGCCGCCGTGCGTGCCCGCGCGCGCGAGCGCGGCACGAAAACCCTGGCCGATCTGCTGCTCGACCAGAGCTTCGTCGCGGGCATCGGCAACAAGTACGTGCTGGCAATGTGGTGCCGTCGTGCGTACCGATCGGACATCCAGCGCCCGCGTGACGTACTGGTGTCCCACCTGTCAGGCAGACGCCTGAGGTCCACGCCAGTCGTTTTCGCACCTCGTTGCAACGACCTTCGCTCCCTGTGCGGGACGCGCAGATCTTGCGGCGCACCCTCGCGGCGGCCTAGTCGAGCTTGAGGTTGGCGAAGTCGGCGCGGCTGTGCCGTTCGGGAAGCTGCGGCTCGCCCCAGGCCCGGTTGACTATGCGGCCGCGCTTCACGGTGGGGCGCTCGGCAATCTGCTCGGTCCAGCGCACCACGTGGCGGTACTCGTGCACGGCGAGGAATTCCGCCGACTCGTAGAGTACGCCCTTGATCAGACCGCCGTACCACGGCCAGATCGCCATGTCGGCGATCGTGTACGCCGCGCCCGCCATGTATGCGGTGTGCGCGAGGTGCCGATCGAGCACGTCGAGCTGGCGCTTGACCTCCATCGCGTAGCGATCGATCGCGTATTCGATCTTGGTCGGCGCGTAGGCGTAGAAGTGGCCGAACCCGCCGCCGAGGAACGGCGTGGCGCCCATCTGCCAGAACAGCCATGAGAGGCACTCGGCGCGCGCCCCCACCTCGGTCGGCGCGAACGCGCCGCCGAACTTCTCGGAGAGATAGAGGAGGATCGCGCCCGACTCGAACACGCGCGTGGGCGTTGGGGTCGAACGGTCGAGGAGCGCCGGAATCTTGGAGTTCGGGTTGATCGCGACGAAGCCGGAGCCGAACTGGTCGCCGCCCAGGATGTTGATGAGCCAGGCATCGTACTCGGCTCCGGCGTGTCCGGCCTCGAGCAGCTCCTCCAGCATGATCGTCACCTTCACCCCGTTCGGGGTCCCGAGCGAGTAGAGCTGTAGAGGATGCTCGCCGACGGGCAACTCCTTCTCGTGCGTCGCTCCGGCAACCGGGCGGTTGATGCCCGAGAAGCGCCCGCCGCTCTCCGTGTTCCAGCTCCAGACTTTCGGTGGGGTGTACTCGTTGGCCTCGCTCATGGGCTGCTCCAATCTCTATGCGGGACTCGTCGCGCCGGCTGCGCGATTGGCGATCGTGCGTGTCACCGGTCTCATGAACGGGCCGCGGCCGCCTGGCAAGAGGGACACCTCAAGTCAATCGGACCGTGGCGCAGATTTCTCGCGACCGGGTGGACCAGGTTGCGAACAGTACGCAGCGGGACGTACGTCCGTGGATGGCCGTACAGGCGGCGAGGCTCGTGCATACGCACCGGTTGGTGCGGCAGAGGACTTTCAGGTGGTGGCGCCGTCGGTTCGCGATCCGCCGCGACTACCGAGTCCATCCGGTCACGCCGGTGAGATCCTCGGAAACCTTCCAGAGGCGATCCTGCAACGCCTGGTCGTGGGAGCGGCGGCTTGAAGTCACGACGACCGGGCGTCCCATCATCTCGCCGATTCCATTCGGACCGAAGTACTGACCGCCGACGGCCTCCGGATCGGTCGCGGCGCGGAGCGTCGCGAGGGCGCCTATGGCGGGCGACTGCGCCACCCACGGGGCATGCCGGGCGAGGAAGTCCAGCGGTGGAAAGTATCGCCCGAGCTCGGTTGCCGCGACGCCGGGGTGGGCGGCGAGGGCACTGGTGGCCGCGCCCTGCGCACGTAGGCGACGTTCGAGGCCGTAGGTGAAGAGCAGGTTGGCGAGCTTCGATCGTCCGTACGCCTTGACCCGATTGTAGCCCTTCTCGAAGGTCAGATCGTCGAAGTCGATCGCCGACAGGATGCGGTGGCCGATGCTGCTGACCGACACGATGCGCGATCCAGCGACTTCTCGCATCTGTGCGAGGACGAGCCCGGTGAGCGCGAAGTGACCGAGATGATTCGTGCCGAACTGCAGCTCGAAGCCGTCGGCCGTCGATGCCCTCGGCGTGTACATGACCCCGGCGTTGTTCAGCAGGAGGTCGATGCGCTGGTGCTCGGCCCGCAGCTGATCGGCCGCCTGACGGACGGAAGCGAGGGAAGAAAGGTCGAGCTCGAGAATGGAGACGTCAGCTCGCGGGTGGGCGCCGCAGATCTTCTCGACCGCCGCGCGGCCCTTGCTCACGTCGCGAATCGCGAGCACGACCTTGGCGCCTTTCGCCGCCAGCGCCCTCGCCGTCTCGAACCCGAGCCCGGTGTTGGCACCCGTGACCACCGCCGTCCGACCGCTTTGATCTGGGATGTCCGCTTCCGTCCAATGCTTCCCCATCGCCCACTCCTCTCACTGCGACGTGTCCATCTGGTGCTTCGCTCGCCCGCATTAGATCGCCAAGGGATTGATCCGCAATGGGTGGGACTTCGTCAACAGGCCCTTCCGCGCAAAGCCCTCGCCAGGCAACGAGCGCGTGCAGTTGCGGCCCGCCGCGGACAATGCCAAGAATCGGGATGGCGCAGAGCATGAAGCAGCCATCGCGATACATTGGCTTTTGGTTCTTGGCCGCTGTGACCTTGGCGATGACGGTGGCCGGATGTGCCGGCGCGTCGATCAGCACCCTTCCCGCCGGCGTGGTGCTGCTCGCTGCGCTCGTCCTGTCGACCTTCGGCTTCTGGGGTACCTCCCACGCGGGGCGTGAGGTCGAGTGTAGCGGCACCGTCGAGACCGCGTGCGAGGACGGTGTCCTCGTCGACGCGTGCTGCCCCCGGGGAGTGATCTGCAACTTCGGTTTGGGGCTCGAGATCTGCGACGACGGGTCTTGCGTCTACTATCCCGACGAGTGCCCGGATCAGGTGCCCACACCGACTCCGACGGCCACACCGTCGGTCTGTGCCGGTGATTGCGACCACGGCGGAAGCGTGACCGTCGTGGAGTTGATCCGCGGCGTGTCCATCGCCCTGGGCGATTCTGCCGTCGCGGCGTGCGACGCCATTGACGCCGATTCCGATCGCCGGGTGACGATCGCGGAGGTTATGCAGGCCGTGGCGAATGCCTTGGCCGGATGCGCGCCGCAACCGTGCAGCGGATACTGGGGTGAGGCGTGCGTGAACGGGGTGGTCACCGACGTGTGCTGTCCGCAAGGCGCCATCTGCAATTTTGGTCTGACGACCGTGATCTGCGCCGACGGCTCGTGTGTGAATTTTCCGGACACCTGCGCGGACACCTGCGACGGCAACTGGGAAACCGCGTGCCGGAATGGCATTCCCGTCCGGGCCTGCTGCCCCGCGGGTGTGATCTGCAATTACTCCCGGGGGCTCGAGATGTGTGACGACGGTTCCTGCGTCTACCACCCTGACACCTGTAGATGAGCCGTCCGCTGGAGCGGTCGGCCGGGGCATTGCGAAGCTTCTGCGATCGTCGCCTCGGGCTCGAGATCGATTTCAGCGCGCTCGACCCCAGCGCCGTTCCGCTCGATCTCCTCCAGCCGGCGCGCCGCATCTGGCAGCAGCGCGTGGAGAGCGAGTTTCGTTCGATTCAGATCATGACCCGATTCCTCGCCGATGTGCTGGCGGCCGGCGACATGCTCGACGTCTATGCCCTGGCCGTCGATTTCGTTCAGGACGAGATCAAGCACGTCGCACTCTGTCGTGGCATCGTCGAAGCACTCGGCGCTCGACCGCTCCTGCCGGAACCGGCTGAAATCGAAGAGACACCGCAATTCTTGCGTCTCAGGGCTGCCGAGCGCGCCCTGTCGATTGCGATAGCGATGCTGGGTGTCAACGAGACACTATCGGTCGGCTACATCCGCGACCTGCGCGAGCGATGCGATCACCGCGTCATCCGGAGGGTCCTCGACGCGACGCTGGCAGACGAGGAGACCCACCAGGGATTGGGCTGGGAGTTCATCGCCAGGTCGCTCGACCGTTTCCCCATCGCGACACTGCCGGATTGGAAACGCGTCGCTGCCGAGGCCCTGGCCCCGCATCGTATGCAGGCCGACCGAATCCTCGCAGCCATTCCAGTCGACCAGCGTCACCTCGACGCGTTCCCGGAGTCGAATCTGGCAGCGCTCGGATTGTTGAGCGAGCAACGCCAGGCGCTCGTTTTCGGACAGACGCTGAGCGATGTCCTGGCGCCGCGCCTGCGCAACCTGGGTCTGCTCGACCTATAGCAAGGTGGTGTGCCATCGATCGATCCGTTCGTCCGCGCCCTGCTACACGCGCCTGCCGAAGCGGTCGCACGCACGCGATGCCAAGTAGTTGCCGATCGCGAATACTACCGGTCGCTCGTTTTCGACCAGTACCTGCGGACGGGAAACGTCCATCATCGCCTCGCGTCGATCGCCCGAACGACGGACGGCCGGGGGATCACGCTGTTGCACCTCCACCGGCCGCGGGGCGAGAAGAACTTCTCCGCACGGGAGCGTGCCCTGCTCGAATTCTTCCACCGCGAGCTCGGGCCGCTGGTCGGACGCGCGCTGGTGAGCGCCGCCGAGCCGACACCCGTGAGCCTTGCGCCGCGGCTCCGCCAGACGCTTGTCTGCCTGGTCCAGGGAGACACCGAGAAGCAGGTCGCCGCGCGGCTCGGCGTCAGCGTCGCCACGGCACATCAGTACGTCACGGCGCTCTACAGGCGCTTCGGGGTCAACAGCCGCGGTCAGCTCCTGGCCCACGTGATGAAGCGCATCGCGCGCCGGGAGTGGCGGGAGACGCTCACGATCTGACGCACTCGCCGCGAACGCGGGCGTTGGCACGGCGTCTGAGGCAGTTGTTGGCCGGCATCGCCACGGTCTCGGCCTGCTCCAGCCCGGCCCGCCAGCTCCAGTCGCCCTAAGGGCTCCTTTCCGTTTCCCCCGCTGCCATGATTCGGTCTCAACCTGGTGCGAGGGCAGACAGAATCGCTGAGCAGCGATCGTACACTTCCCCGTCGCCCGGCCCAGGTGAAGCGGTCTTGCGACGAAACCGGTCGGGACGCGGGAGAAACCGCATATCCCACCTCAGTTGGCCTAGCTCTCGCGCGCCGGCAACCACGCCGCAAAGCGCGGAGACCTACGGCGGCTGATCAGGCGGGCGGGCGCTCCGCCGCGACGATCAGGCATTCGCCCAGCGCGGCGGGCAGGAACGGGCGCGACAGCGGCAGCGCGATCTGGATCCCGGCCGGGGCGCCGAAGATGGCGCGCTGCACGCCGACCGGCAGCAGCGGCACGTAGGGCGGATCCCACATGCCGTCGCCGCGCACCCAGCGCACGCGCAGGCCGGCGCGCCGCACCAGCGTCAGCCACTCGCCGCCGCTGAGGATGCTGCAGTGCGTCGGATCGCGGAAGGCGAACCACCGGCGTCCCTTGAGCCGGTGCCCCAGCCCGCCCGGGTTGGGCACGACAAAGAGCAGGATGCCGCCCGGCGCCAGGCGGCGCACCAGCGCTTCCACCACCGGTCGCGGATGCGGCAGATGCTCGAGCGTGTGCAGCGAGACGATGATGTCGAGGCTGTCGGCGGCGAGCGATTCCCATTCCTCCAACACCACCGCGTCGCTCGCCGTCAGGCGGCAGACACTGCGCGCCTCGGCCGACGCGTCATAGCCATAGGCCTCGAAGTGCGGGCTCAGCCGCCGCAACAGGTGCCCCGTGCCGCAGCCGAAATCGAGCAGCCGCCCGCCGCGCCGCCGCAGCCGCCGCACCATGCGCGCATACCACCACAGCGCAATGCGGTCGCCCGACAGCCCATGGGTGGCGTAGTACTGCTCGGTATACGGCGTCTTGGCGCTCATAGTCTGCAGAGTCTTGAATTCCGAGGTGTGCCACTGGTTGGCACGTGCATCGAATCCGCGGCGCCCATCTCAGGGTCCCTTCCCCCCCTTGCGGGGGAAGGACAGGATGGGGGGTGCATAGATCGGCAACCCCTGGAACTCGAGCAACCCCCCCATCCTGTCCTTCCCCGCAAGGGGGGGAAGGGACCCTCGAAGTCGCCAATAGGAATGCGCTGGGGCGCGGACCTCGATCAAGAACCGAGCCGTCACCCGCACACCTGCTCGAACAACGCTTCGTAGGCGCGCAGCGACTGCTCGAGGTCGAACTGCTCGACCACCGCGGCGCGCGGGCGCACGTACTGGGCGCGATTGCGAATGACGTCGACCAACGCCGCGGCCAGCGCCGCCGGGTCGCACGGTGGCACGATGCGCCCCATGCCCGTGCGCCGCACCGGCTCGCGCACGCCCGGCAGATCGCTGGCGACCACCGGTGTGCCGGACAGCATCGCCTCGACCTGCACCATGCCGAAGGCCTCGGTGGCGTTCAGGCTGGTGACCGCGACGACGTCGCACAGCGCGTAGAAGCTCGGCATCGCCTCGATCGGCAGCAGATCGAGAAAGACCAGCCGCTCGCGATGCGCTTCCAGCAGCGGTGCGAGATGCTGCGCGTATTCCTCCTCGCCGACCGTGTCCTTGTACGCCCCGGTGAAGACGATGCGCGCCTCGGGGAACGCATCGAGCACCGCCGGCAGCGCGCGCAGCAGATACTCGACGCCCTTCTCGGCCGCGAAGCGAGCCGCAAACCCGATCCGCACGCCGCGGCCCAGGTGCCAGCGCGCCGCCAGCTCGGCCGTCAGCGCCGCGTCGGGAACGGGCAGATCGACCGGCGGCGCGATCGCGTGCAGTTTGCCGCCGTAGCCAGAGAGAAAGGCCGAGTGCTGCGCGTAGTCGTCGGTGGTGACGACGATCGCATGCGCCGCCGCCGCGGCGAGGCGGTTGAGCGGCCGCAGGCTGGCCTCGACGGCACGGTTGAACGCTCCATGCGGCAACCGCAGATCGCACTGATAGGTCAGCACCACGCCGCGCCCGCGCGCCCGCCCGATGCCGGCCAGCAGCGCCGCCTCGAACTGCGGCATGTGCACGTTGACGACGTCATGCCGCGCCGCGAACGCCGCCGCGTAGAGCGGAAAGAGCGGCATGATGACGCCCTTGCTCACCTTGAGCGCCACCGGCACGCGCACGACGTCGACGCCGTCGGCCATCTCGCGCGCCGGCAGCCAGGCGGCAAAGCGCGAGGTCAGCACCGTCACCGCATGCCCGCGCCGCACCAGCCCGCGCGCCAAGCGCTCGGCGTAGATCGTGAGACCGCTGACGTGTGGGCGGTAGTAGGTGAGCGCGATGAGAATCCGCATGGGGCAGGGCGACAGAGTCCGATTGCCTGGTGTTCGTCGGCAGAGAACCTAATAGGCCTCACCTGCCAGCACGGCAACCGGGGGCGGAACTCGTCAAGTCGAAGGCCACGGTCAGCGCTACATCGGTCACCAACCGCAGCGCCGCCTCGCCGGCGGGGACCTCAGCGCGTGGCGCCGCCGAGGGCACGTTCTGCTTCGCGCGGAAGGTCGACCGCGACGAAACAGTCGGCGGGGTAGAGATAGTCTTCGCCCGACTCGTCCACGACCCGCACGTAGCCGTCCTTGGCCGCGCGAGGGTCGCGAAGCTGTTCGTACAGCTTGCGTGGCTCCAAGTCCTCGCAGCCCTTGTTGCGGACACAGAGCAGGTAGCGCTTCTTCGTTCGCGTCGTCGCCATCAGTCGAGGAACCGTTTGATCTTCATGCGCACGCGGCCAAGGCCGTGAGCTTCGTACCAATGTACCTCGGCTCTTCGAATCCTGCCACTGACGATTCGGACTGCGGCCGTGCCTTTGAGCTTGCGCCAGCGGCTCGCTCCGTATCGCCGCCGCAAACGCGCCAGGTCGCGAATGCCGCGTCCGATCGCGATCGTTTCGACGTCGCCGATCTCGCCGACCAGCTCGAAGTGCATCGACGCGTGTATCGCACGAGAAACTCTCGCTAGGCTACTGCCGCCAATTGGCTGCGGATTGCGGCTCCGGATCGGCGGCGGCTTAGCGGGTCATTCTATCGCCGGTAGATGACCGTATCCCCGCTGCGGTACACCTCGGTCAGCTCGGTGAACTTCTCCAGCCCCGGGCGATGTTGCTCGCGCTCCAGGTCGCCGATGAGGATGTAGCGCACCTGGTAGCGATCGAGCAGCGGCAGGATCTCGGCCAGCGTCGTGGCGTTGTACATGCGGATGACGTCGTCGCGGCGCGCCAGCACGCTGTTGTCGTGGCCGCGCCAGAGACCTTCGTGGTTGGCCCAGCCGAGGACGGTGGGCAGGCCGGTGTTGCTCGAGAAGCGGGCGAAGTAGCTGTACGGGTTGCCGGTCGCCTCGAGGATCACGTCCTGCCCCGGGACGTTGGCGCGCAGCCACTCGATGGCGCCGTAGTCGCCGGGGTGCTCGCGCCGCAGGTAGGCGTTGCCGTCGAGCGTGCGCCACGGCGAGCCCATGCGGTCGAGCGTGATGCCGAGCGGGTAGCAGGCGGTCATGGCGACCAGCGCGGCGACGCCGGCCATCACCGCGCGCGGCGCCGGCGCCCAGCCCCACGGCCGTTCGAGCAGGCGCCAGATTGCCCACGGGGCGGCGATGGCCAGGATGGTCCAGCCCTGGAAGTAGAGCTTGAAGACGGTGTTCATGCGGTAGAGCTTCTCGCCGTACGAGTCCTTGAGAAACCAGACCTCGCAGACCAACAGCGCGATGATGCCGGCGGCGATGAGCAGGTAGCCGGCGCGCGCCTCGCCTTCGCTGCCGCGATAGGCGACCCACAGGGCCGCGGCGAGCAACACCGACAGCAGCGGCAGCACGGCGTTGCCGGCGAAGGCGGCGAAGACGATGGCGAGCCCGGCGACGGCCACGGCCAGGTGGCGCCCCTCGCCGCTGCCCTCGGCCGGTTTGCTCGGCAACAGCTGCCAGCCCTCGACAGCAACCAGCAACGCCGGCGGGAAGAGCAGCAGGCCGAAGACGGTGAGGAACTCGGCCAGCGAGCTGCGCGCGATGGTGAAACATGCCGAGCCGATGCATGGCTCGTTCGGGCCGGGCCGCACCAGCGGCGCATCGAAGCCCAGGTAGAACGGCAGGAACAGGACGACCGCGCCGATCACCGTCGCGACGACGCGCAGCGCCAGTTGGATGCGGGCGCGGGTGATCAGCGGCGTCAGCGGCTGCCAGCGGCCGGCCAGCAGGATGACCGCCAGGACGCCCATCGGCAGCTCCCAGTTGCTGATCGCCACCATGGCGCCGAGGACGAAGGTCACCGCCGCCCAGGGCACCAGCGCGCGCCAGGGCGACGTCGGTTGGTCTTCGGGCCGCGACGGGAACAGCCGCTCGTCGAGCAGCAGGGCAAGCAGCAGGATGCCGACCGGCAGCACCATGAAGTGCGGATGCAGGTCGCCGTGGATGGTGCTGAAGAAGGGGAACTCGTTGATCGTGTCGCCCTTGGCGACGACGCGCGACGAGCGCCAGTAGTCCATGCCGCGCACGGTGCCCTTCTCGATGAACTGCCAGAAGCCGTCGAGGTTGCCGAGCACCGCCGACATGCAGCCGCCGAGCACCGCCAGACCCCAGCGCCGGGTGAGCGCGAGCACGACCGAGGCGGTCTGGGCGAAGGCCAGCCCGCCGACCGTGGCGACGCACAGGTTGTAGCTGATGAACACCGGCAGCGGCGCCCAGCGCAGCAGGTTCGAGAACATCAGGTAGCCGAAGTAGTAGTAGTTGATCACCCCGCCGCTCAGCCACGGATCGGGCGGCGGCATGTGGTCGGTTCGCACCAGCATGTTGAGGAAGGCGAAGTCCATGAACTTCTCGGCGCCGAAGATGTCCGGCGCCAACGAGCGCTGGTAGGCGAAGAACAGGAAGCCGATCGTCCACAGGCCGTCGGCGCGTGCCATGTCGCCCCAGCCGCTGCCGCGCAGCCAGGCGCCGAGCGCGTCGCGTTGCGTCCACGCCAGGCCCGCGGACAGGACCGCCAGTCCGAGCACCCCGAGGGTGAGCGCGGCGCCGAGCGGCATGACGAAGCCGAGCAGCCAGGCCACCCAGGTGATCACCAGCAGGGCCGCGATCTTGGCGAACGGATAGCCGTGCGCCATGCGCGGCCCGAACAGGGAGAAGGTCAGCGGCAGCGCCAGCAGGCCCAGCCCCTCCATCAGCAGCCACCACAGAATCACCGACGACATGGGCGCACGACCACCTCTCGCGGAATTGCCGCGTCATAGCAGGCGAGCGTGGCCCCGTGCCAGGGCGCGCGCCCGACTGGCACCGCGTCGCCGAGTCCTGTACTTCCTCGGATCTTGCACCGGTCGCCGGGCACCGGGCGCGCACCCGTTGGAGACGCCATGAACATCGCGATCATCGGAGCCGGGGTCACCGGCCTGTCAGCTGCCTTCGACCTCACCAGGGCCGGCCACACCGTCACCATCTTCGAGGCGGGCGACCGCGTCGGCGGCCTGGCGGCGGGCTTCAAGGCCGACCACTGGGACTGGACGCTGGAGAAGTACTACCACCACTGGTTCCAGTCCGACCACGACATGCTCGGGCTGATCAAGGAGCTCGGCGCCAGCGACAAGGTCCTCTTCCCGCGCCCGGAGACGGTGGTCTACTACGAAGGCAAGTTCTACCCCTTCGATTCCCCCAAACGCTGGCTCTCGTTTCCCGGCTTCTCCTGGCTGGATGTGGTGCGCTTCGGCGCCGTCGGCGCCTACTTCAAGGCGCTGCCGAACGGCGTCAAGCTGGAGAAGTACACCGCCGACGCCTGGCTGCGCCGCTGGATGGGCGACCGCGCCTACGGCCTGATCTTCCAGCCGCTGATGGTCGGCAAGTTCGGCGAGAAGTACTACCGCGACATCAACCTCGCCTGGCTGTGGGCCCGCATCAAATCGCGCACGCCGCGCCTCGGCACCTTCCAGGGCGGCTTCCAGGCGTTCCTCGAACTCCTCGGCGCGCGTGTCCAGGCGCAGGGCGCCACCATCCATCTCAACAGCCCGATCAACGAGATCGCCGCAGCCGGCGGCGGCGGAGTGACCCTCACCACCCCGGCCGGGCCGACCCACTTCGATCACTGCATCGCCACCACGTCGCCGCGCCTGCTGGCGCGCATCGCGCCGCAACTGACGGACGCCTACCGTGCCCAACTCACCGGCCTGAAGAGCCTCGGCGCCGTCGTCCTGGTGCTGGCGCTGCGCGAGAAGCTCACCGACTCGTACTGGTTCAACCTCCCCAAGGAGGCCGGCTTCCCCTACCTGGCGATGGTCGAGCACACCAACTTCATCCCGCCCGAGCACTACGGCGGCGACCACCTGATCTACTGCGGCGACTACCTGGAAGCTGACCACGAGTTCTTCAAGCTGCCGAAGGAAGCGATTCTGGAACGCTTCCTTCCTTCGCTGAGCCGCTTCAATTCGAAGTTCGACCCGAGCTGGGTCAAGCAGTCATGGCTCTGGCGCACCGAGTACGCCCAGCCGATCCCGTTCGTGAACCACTCGAAGAACATCCCCGCCATCAAGACGCCGATCGACGGCCTCTGGCTGGCGAGCATGAGCCAGGTCTATCCGTGGGATCGCGGCACCAACTTCGCGGTGCAGCTGGGCCGCAAAGTCGCCGGCCTTGTGCAGTCCGAGCCGCCGCGCCGCTGAGCCGAAGAGTAAGATTTCACCGCGGAGACGCGGAGTCGCGGAGACATCCAGGCTAGCGCGCAGCAATCTGCTTTTCTGTTCTTAACCAAAATTCAGCTGGGCCGACCGACGGTCGACGCATCACAAGCAGCTGGTCTCCGTCTCTCCGCGTCTCCGCGGTGAAGACTCCGACTCAGGTCCGCTTGCGCTGCAGCTGCTGCGGCACCGGCTCGTAGGGCGGCATGTGCAGGCCGCGGCGCTGCCAGTTGGCGCCGTCGATGACGAAGGTGTGGCCGCTGACATAGGCGGCGAAGGGCGAGCAGAGATAGGTCGCCGCCCAGCCGAGCTCGTGCAGTTGGCCGACGCGCCCGGCCGGGATGGTCTCGCCGGCTGCCGCGTAGCCCTCCGGGCGGTTGGCGCGCATCTGCGGCGCCATGTCGTCGTGCGGGAACAGCCCCGGGGCGAGCGCGTTGACACGGATGCCGTGCGCCGCCCATTCGACCGACAGCGTCAGCGTGAGATTGACCACGCCGGCCTTGGCGGCGGCCGAGTGCGCCGCGCCCGGGCCGCCGGTCCACGCATAGGTCGCCGCGATGTTGAGGATCGCGCCCGGCCGGCCGGCCGCGATGCGCCGCTGGGCGAACTCGCGCGAGCAGAAGAAGGTGCCGTCGAGGACGATCTGCGTCACCGCGCGCCAGCCGTTCGGGCTCAGGGCCTCGGCGGCGACCGGGAAGTTGCCGGCGGCGTTGTTGATCAGCACGCCGACCGGACCGAGCGCGGCCTCGACCTCGTCGAAGGCGCGCGCCACGGCATCGGCGTCGCGCACGTCGACCGACGCGCCGTGCACGCTGCCGCCGACTGCTTCGACGGCGGCGATACCCGCCGCGCGGTGCGCGTCGCCGCGGCTGAGAATGGCGACTGCGGCGCCGAGCCGCGCGAACTCGATCGCCATCGCCTTGCCCAGCCCGGTGCCGCCGCCGGTGATGGCGACGACCTCGCCGGCGAAGGTGCCGGCCGGCAACATGGCGGTTCCCGACGCAGGCGGTGCCGGCAGCGACATGCCGGCGGTCTTCGCACCGTCTCTGTGCAGCGTCAACCGATTGGTTGACCGCCGCGCATCGCGCGCCCTAGACGGGCGTATGGGAGAGACACCGATGTCGGACGAGATGGTCACGCTGGAGATCGAAGGGCCGATCGCCACGGTGGCGTTCAACCGCCCCGATCGCCTGAACGCCTACGGCTGGGAGATGGGCAGCGCGTTGGTCGCCGTGATGGAACGCGTCGCGGCCGACGCCGACGTGCGCGCCGTCATCCTCAAGGGCAACGGGCGCGCCTTCTGCGCCGGCCTGGATCTGCGCGGCGACGTGCGCGAGCGCATTGTCGGCCGCTCGGCCGCGGAGCGTGTGCGCAACTACTACCAGCGCTTCCGCGGCTCGCACCGGCGCATGCAGCTGATCGAGGAGCTGCCGCAGCCGGTCATCGTCGCCGTGCACGGCTACTGCCTCGGCGCCGGGCTCGAGGTCGCCATGCTGGGCGACATCCGCCTCGCCGCGCAGACGACGACCTTCGCCGCCCCCGAGGTGCAGATCGGCGTCGCGATCGACGGCGGGCTCGATATGCGCCTGGCCGAAGAAGTCGGCGCGGGCTGGGCGAAATGGATCACCTTCAGCGGCCGTCGCTTCGACGCCGCCAAGGCGCTGGCCATCGGCCTGGTGCAGGAGGTGCACCCCGAGGTGGAGTTGCTCGCAGCGGCCCGTCGCCTCGCCGAGGAGATCGCCGCCAACGCGCCCCTGGCGGTCCAGGGCACCAAGCGCACCATCAATATGTGGGCGAAGCGCGGTCTCAGCGATGCCCTCAAGTTCGAGGCGATGAGCACGGCGACGTGCTTCGTGTCCGACGACCTGCTCGAGGGCTACGCGGCGGCGCGCGAGAAGCGGCAGACGCGCTTCGAGGGCAAGTAGGCGGAAAGACGGTCCGCGTTCCGCGGCCGGCGTTCTGCGTGCTGTCGGAGATCAGGCGCTGCGACGGCGGCGGTGATCTTCGATCGAGGCCGGCTGCTGCGCGACGACGCCGGCGGGCAGGCTGAGGCGAAACAGCGAGCCTTCGCCGAGGCGGCTACTGACGGCGATGCGGCCGCCGAGCAGGTCGACGAAGCGCTTGACGATGTAGAGACCGAGGCCGACGCCGTTCGAGGCGGCGTCGCTCGGTGCCTGATGAAACATGTCGAAGATCTTCGGCAGGTGATCGGGCGGGATGCCGGCGCCGGTGTCCTTCACCGCCAGATCGAGCTGGCGGCCGCGCAGATCGAAGCCCACCTGCACCGTGACGCTGCCGCGCTTGGTGAACTTCAGCGCGTTGCCGACCAGGTTGCGCACCACGATCTTGAGCTTCACCGGGTCGGTGCGCACCAGGTCGCTGGTGCGCGGCACCTCCCAGCGCAGCGCCACGCCGGGCTGGCGCGGCAACCGGTCGGTCTCGTGCTGCAGCTCGGTCAGCAGTTGGCGCAGGTCGACCTCGCAGACCTTGATGCCGCTGTAGCCGGCCTCGAGCCGATTCACCTCGAGCGTGGCGTTGATCAGCTCGAGCAGCGAGTGCGCGTTGTCGTGCAGGCGGCCGAGCACGTCCTGCTGATCGCTGACCACCGGCCCGAAGGCCTCGTCGCGCAGCAGGTCGGCGTAGCCGATGATGACGTTGAGCGGCGTGCGCAGCTCGTGCGACATGGTGGAGAGGAATTCCGACTTCAGATTGTTGGCCTTCCGCAGATCGTTGACCAGCCGCACGTTGTTGAGCGCGATGCCGACGTGCTGAGCGACGCCGCGGAAGAGCTCGCGCCGCCGGTCGGAGAAGCGCGCCGAGACCCCCTGCGTGCCGGTGATCAGGACGCCGACCACGGTGTCGCGGCGCTGCAGGGTCGAGCCGAGCAACGAGCGCGTCTCCCAGCGCTGCATGAGGCCGGCAGTGGCCGGATCGGTCTCCTCGTCGGTGAGCGCCAGATCGCGCTCGGCGAGCACGCGGTCGACGAGCGGGAAGGCGCCCGGGCCGAACTCCACGCCGCGCAGCCGGCCGATCGCCTCGGGCGCCTTGCCGGCGCTGCCGACGATCAGGAAGGCGTCGCGCGGCGCATCGCGCAGGACGATCACCGCCCAACTGGAATGCAGCGCGCTGCGGATCACGCCGGCGATGCGGTCGAGCACGTCGTCGGCGTCGAGCGCATCATTGATCTCCTTGGCAATCGCCACCAGGCTCTGGCTGATCGAGGCCTCTTCCTCGCGCTCGGTCGCCTCGACGAAGATGGCGAAGCGGTGCAGCTCGAAGTAGTAGGCGCCGAAGAGTGAGATGGCTCCGGCGGCGACGTTGCCGAACAGCAGGTAGAGGCCGGACACCACGGAGCCCGGCGAGACCGAAACGACGGTGGCAAACGAGATCACCGCCACCGCGACGATCACCGCCTGGCCGCGCACCCCCCACGGCATCAGCAGCGAGCCGCCGGTGACCATGCAGATGCTCGCCAACACGGTGAGCTCGGGTGGACTGCCGGTCGCCACCCCATAACCCTGCGCCAGCACGACGATCAGCGCCCAGGCGATGACGGTGGCGCGCTGCAGCCAGCCGCGCCGCAACAGGTTACGGCGCAGGACGAGCAACGAGGCGAAGGTCGCGACTTGCAGTCCGTAGACCAGGAGGAAGACGCTCCAATGGTCAGGATACAGGACGTACTCGAACACCCCCGACAGCCCCAGCAGGCCGAGACTCAGGGCCGCCACCATCGGCAGGCGCTCGCCCGTCAGGTGCTCGGTCTCGCTGCGGTACGCCGCGGTCAGGGAGGAGTCGTCAAACACGAGGGGCGGTAGCAGCAATATCAGCGCCAGCTAGTTGGGTGCCCTGCGGGTTGGCCAGCGCAACCCCGGCGAACGAAAGTGTGCCGCGGGAGCGTCGCGCTGCGGGCTGATTCCCCTCAGCAGGGTCATCGCCACGTCACCTCAGGGCTGCTCCGACCTCGATGCGGCAGGTCTATGATCACATAAGCGCAAGTGAAAACCGGTTCAGGTTAGCGCTGCTTACACTTGTTTGAACCGTTTTCACCCCGAGGTACGTTGATCGACATGCCGCACTGCGTCAGGGTCAATCCACGCGGCGCGGCATGAAGCGGCGTCGCCGGTGGGAGTACAGACGATGAGACGGCTGGTGATTGCGACGCTGTTGATGGGCGGGTTGGTGTCGGGCTGCTTCAGCGCAGAGCAGCAGAAGACCGCGGAGTACGAGCGCTTTCTCAAGCGCACGCTCGGCGTGGTGCAGTTCGAGCCGGCGGCGCCGCAGCGCCAGGCGGCGGTGCCGCACGGCGGCGCCGACGCGGCGAACTAGGCCACGGCTCAGGCGCTGCGGGCGCGGCGTGCCGGCGCGGGCTCCTGGCCGGCCGGCGGCAGCGTGAGCGGCAGGTCGATGATGAACCGGCTGCCGAGGGCGAGTTCGCTCTCGGCGCGGATGCGGCCGCCGTGGATGTTGACGATCTTCTTCGCGAAGGCGAGGCCGAGGCCGGTGCCGCTCGGTTTGCCGGTGACGAAGAGATCGAAGAGGTGCGGGAGCTGGTCGGGAGGGATACCGGGCCCGGTGTCCGCCACCTCGATGCGCAGCGGCCGGGTGCCGTCGATGCGCCGCGCGCTGATCGCCAGGCGGCCGCCGCGCGGCATCGCTTCGATCGCGTTCGACATCAGCGCCAGCAGCACCTGTTCGATCTGGGCGTAGTCGAGCTGCGCCTGCGGCAGGGCCGGATCGACCTCGGTGGCCACGGTGATGCGCTGGGCGGTGATCTGGGTGCGCAGCGACGCCAGCGCCTCGGTGATGATCTGCCCGACCTGACACGGCGCCGGGTGCGGTTCGAAGGGGCGGGCGAAGTCGAGCAGCGCCTTGATCCGGCCTTCGAGGCGGTCGACCTCGGTGATGATGTCGACGATGTTCTCGTGCAGCGGATGATCGGCGGTCAGATCGAGCTCGGCGTACTGGGCCGCCGCCTTGATGCCGGCCAGCGGGTTGCGGATGCCGTGCGCGACCAGCGCCGAGAGCTCGCCGATGGCGGCGAAGCGCTCGGCCTCGATGAGGCGCGATTGGGCCTCGCGCAGCTCCTGGTTGACGCGCATCAGCGTGTGGTACGAGCGCGCGTTCTGCACCGCCACGGCGCCCTGGTTGGCCAGCGTGCGCAGCAGGGCGAGATCGTCGCCGGAGAAGAAGCGGCCTGACTTCTTCTGGCCGAGGGCGATCAGCCCGACGATGCGCCGCTCGAAGGTCATCGGCACCAACAGGCGCGAGCCGAGGCGCAGCAGCTCATCGGTCGTCTCGCGGCCGAGCAGGGCCTCCTCACCGAGGATGTGCTGCGGGCGCCGGGCGACGCGGCGGATGAGCGCGTTGTCGGCCTCCAGCACCGGCGGCAGTCCGGCGGCCTCGCCGACCATGGCCTGCAGACGGTAGGCGCCGTCCTCGGCGCGCAGCCACACGGCGCCGAAGTCGACGTGGATGGTCCCGGTCACCGTGGTGAGGATGCGCGAGACGACCGTCTCGAGATCGAGCATCGTCGCCAGCGCGCGGCTCGCCTCGTCGAGGGTCTTGCGGTAGTCGTACTGGTCGCGGGCGAAGAAGTAGTCGATCGCCTTCTGCACCTGATTGCGCAGCGGGTTGAGCACGGCGACCAGCGCGAGCAGGAAGAGCAGCTGCGCGATGCGCCCGCTGCGGCCGGCGAAGAGCACCTCCAGAAAGCCGACCGCCGCCAGGTAGAGCACCGCGATCAACCCGCTCAGCAGCGCCCACGCCACGGCGCGGCGCAGGATCGCGTCGACCTCGAACAGATCGTCCTTGACGATCGCCCAGCTGATGGCGACCGGGAACACCGCCAGCGGAATCGCCAGCAGGTTGAAGGGGATGCGCACCCCCATCACGTAGGAGAGAAAATACCCGGCCACCGGTGAGACAAAGGCGACCACGCCGCCGACCGCCGCGATCTTGGTGCGCTGCTGCGCCGCCGGCGACGGCGGGAAGACCAGGCCGTGCACCAGCAGGCCGATCAGCGCCGCGCCGCCGACCATGACCGCGGCGGCATGCAGATGGTTGAGCGCGACGAAGCCCGCATACCAGTAGTCGAACGACAGGTTGTCGGCCAGGCCGATCAGCGCGCCGCACAGGTACAGCGCCGGCAGCAGGCGCGGCGAGCGGCGCAACACCTGGCGCTGCACCGGAAAGCTCAGCGCCAGGTGGACGAGCGCCACCGGCGCGATGGCGCGCAGCATCAGATAGAGCGGGCGGAACCAGGCGGCGCCGAGCATGTCGGCCGAGGTCACCAGGTAGAGGCCCCAGATCGTCCCGGCGACCAACATGGCGCGCGCGCCGGGCCGGTCGGGGCGGATGAGATAGACCGCGAAGCCGAGCAGGGTCAGCAGCGAGCCGATGACCAGGTAGATGCCGAGACTCCAGAGGTAGTCACCGACCTCCAGGCGCATGGTTCGTACCGAGAGCTCGGCCGGCGGCGCACCCGGCTCGATCTCGAAGGCGTACCGCACCGGGCTGTCGACCGCGACACGCCGAACGGCGCGGTAGACGTCCTCCGGGCTGCTGACCGGCTCGCCTTCGACCGCCACCAACCGCGAGTCATACGGAACGCCGGCCTCGAACCCGGTCCAATCCGGCCCACCCACGGCCGGCACGAACAAGTTCGGCCATATGAAAAACCCCGGGAAGGCCCGGTTGATCAACAGCAGCGAGTTGAAGGTGCAGATCAACACCACGGCGACGGCCGCGCCGGCCGCCACCACGTACCTCCAGCTCAACGTCGGCCAGAGGCGCTTGCGAGTTACCGCTGGGCTGGCCACTGCTCCCCTGCCGATTTGCCCGAATTGGGTCTTTTCCACCGTCCCTGGATGAGCCCCTGTGGGATTTGACCCACTTCGAAGAAGCCGACCGGCGAACCAACGTATTCGGGTAGTCCAGCGGCTTCTGGCATCGCGCTTGCACCCATAGAACGGCAACCTGTCACTCTCTCGATGGAGTCCGCCAAACTCACCCCCCGAGTTGGACTCTGTCGCTATGCCGCCTCGGGGGCGG